>NZ_JAEKNS010000046.1:0-8238 GCF_016464765.1 Candidatus Aeolococcus gillhamiae
CGGAGGTTCTCGGTCATCCGCGGCGAGTCGACGATCTTGCCCGGGTTCAGGCGATTGTCGGGGTCGAAGATCCGCTTCACCTCGCGCATCGCCTCGTACAGCTCGTCGCCGAAGATGTGCCGGTTGAACTCGCTGCGCGCCAGGCCGTCACCGTGTTCGCTGGAGTTAGCGCCCCCGAATTCCTTGACCAGGTCGCGGATCTCCTCCGCCACCGCGCGCATGGTGTTCACCTCCGCGGGCTTCGTCAGGTCCATGAACGGGCGGATGTGCAGGCAGCCCACCGAGCAATGGCCATAGAAGCCGGCGTCAAGGCCGTGGCCGCGCAACACCGCCGCGAACCGCGCGGTGTAGTCGCTGAGCCGAGCGGGGTCGACTGCGGTGTCCTCGATGAAGGCGACGGGGCGGCGCGTCCCGGTGCTTGCCGCCATCAGAAGCCCGAGCCCCGCTGAGCGCACCCGCAGCAGCGCGCCCTGCTGGGCAGGCGTGGTGGCGCGCAGAGTGCTGTAGCCGTGGCCGTGCCGCTGCCACAGCTCGGCAAGCTTCTCGACGCCGGCCGCTGCCTCTGCCGGCGAGTCGCCGTTGAAGGTGACGAACAGCAGTGCACCGGGGTCGCCGTCGAGAATGGAGCCCAGCGCGGCGAACTCGAGCTTCTGCCGGGAGAGATCGAGGATGGTCTTGTCGATCAGCTCGACAGCGCTGGGCCCGAAGGTGAGCGCGTCCTCCGTGGCGGCGATGGCCCCGCTCACCGAGGTGAAGTGACCGACTGCGATGGCCTTGGCGGCCGGGAGTGGCACCAACCCCACGGTCGCCTCGCTGATCATCACCAGGGTCCCCTCCGAGCCGACCACGAAGCGCGCCAGGTCGAACGGGGACGACCCGGCCAGGCGGTCCAGCCGGTAGCCACCGGCGCGGCGCCAGTAGTCGGGGAAACCGCTGCCGATCGCCGCGCGGTGCGCCTCGACCAGGGCCGGAAGGCGGCGGTACAGGCTGCCCTCCAACGTGTCGGCCGCGGCGTGCTGGGCCACCCGAGCGATGTCGACGGGGGCGAGCGTGGCCCGGCTGCCGTCACTCAACACGACGTCGAGCGAGATGACGTGGTCGATGGTCATGCCGTACAGGACCGACCCGCTTCCCGCCGAGTTGTTGCCGATCATGCCGCCGATGGTCGCCCGGTTGCTCGTCGAGGTATCGGGGCCGAACAGGAGACCGTGCCGCGCTGCGGCGCGATTGAGGTCGTCCTGGACCACGCCCGGCTGCACACGCGCGCTGCGCGTGTGTGCGTCCACCTGGAGGATGGAATCCATGTGCCGCGATGTGTCGAGGATGACCGCGCGACCGACGGTCTGACCGGCGAGGCTGGTGCCGGCACCGCGTGGCAGGACGGGCACACCATGCTGTGCGCACACCCGGACCGCCGCGGCGACATCCTCGGCGTCGCGGGGGAATGCCACCGCCAGGGGCTCGATGCTGTACGCGCTCGCGTCCCGGGAGAAGATGCTGCGCGTGTACGGATCGTCGCGCACGTCGCCCGACATGGCGGTGCGCAAGGCAACCGCGAGCTCGCTCACGGGAACGGCCGTCACCGGCTGTCGGCGAGGTGGTCGAGCGCAGCGGCCACGCCACCGGGCGTGTACGGGATGGGCGAGCGCGCCAGTCCCATCTCCACGCCGCCGAGCGTCCCGATGAGTGACAGCTCGTTGAAGTGACCGACGTGGCCGATGCGGAACACCTTGCCGGCGACTTTCCCCAGGCCGGCGCCGAGAGACATGTCGAAGTCCCCGAGGATCTGCGCACGCAGCGCGTCGGCGTCATGCCCGTCAGGGACGAGAACTGCGGTCACCACCGGGGAGTGCTCGCGCTCGTCCTGGCACAGGATCTCGAGGCCCCACGCGCGCACGGCGCTGCGGGTCGCCTGCGCCAATCGCAGGTGGCGCGCGAACACCGCGGGCAGACTCTCCTCCTCGAGCATCAACAGCGCCTCACGCAGGCCGTAGAGGAGGTTGGTGGGCGGCGTGTACGGAAAGAAGCCACGGTTGTTGAAGGACAGCACGGATTCCCAACCCCAATATGACCGCGGTAGGTCCGCCGTCTTGGCCGCGGCCAGCGCCTTGTCGCTGATGGCGTTGAACCCGAGACCCGGTGGCAGCATCAGGCCCTTCTGTGATCCACAGATGGTCACGTCCACGCCCCATTCGTCATGGTGGTACTCAGCTGCTCCCACCGAGGAAACAGCGTCGACGAACAGCATGGCAGGGTGCCTGGCTTGGTCGATGGCGTGGCGGATCTCGGGGATGCGGCTGCAAATGCCGGTGGACGTTTCGCTGTGAACCACCATGACCGCGCGGATGAGGTGTTCAGTGTCCTCCGCGAGCGCTGCGGCCAACTCCTCCGGTGAAGCGCCGTGCCGCCAATCACCGGCGATGGTGGTCACCTCGAGACCGAGCTGGGCCGCCATGGCCGCCCACAGCGCGGAGAATTGCCCGGTCTCGAAGACAACGACTCGATCGCCCTTGCTCAAAGTGTTGACCAGTGCGGCCTCCCAGGCACCCGACCCCGAGGAGGGGAAGATGACCACGGGCCCTTCGGTGCCGAACGGGACGCGGACGCGGTCGAGAAGCTCCATGACCAGCGCGGCAAATTCCGGGCCGCGGTGGTCGATGGTGGGCATGGAGATGGCCCGGAGCACACGGTCCGGCACGTTGGTGGGGCCGGGTATCTGCAGGAAGTGGCGTCCGGGGTGGACGGTCATCGCGCCAGGCGGTGCGCACGCGCGCGGCGGCGGTGGAGGAAGGCGTCGACACCCTTGCTGAAGTCGTCGTAGGCAACCGGCGAACCGCCCGCCACGGCGCCTGCGGCGACTCGCGCCGGAGCCTGAATAGCGCTGACAGCGCTCTTCGCGGCACGGACGGCGGCTCCGGACGCGCCCAGGATTGAATCGATGACCTGGTCCACACGGCGATCGAGGTCCTCGCCGCGCACGCACGCGTTGGCGAGCCCGAGTCGGACCGCCTCCTCCGCGCCCACCATCCGGCCGGTGTAGAGCAACTCTCGTGCAGCGGCTGCCCCGGCAACGGCGGTGAGCCGGTTTGCGAACGACACCGAGACAAGGATGCCGAGGACGGCGATCGGCATGCCGATGGATGCGTTGTCCGACATCACCCGCAGGTCGCAGGCCAAAGCCAGCTGACAACCGGCGCCGGCAGCGGCTCCGCGCACCTTACCGATCACCGGCACGGGCAGCTCCTCGACGGCTCGGCATGCCGCTTCCATCCTCTGGAAGCTCAGCTCGACGTCGTCCATCGAGGCCGCATCCCATTCGCGAATGTCAGACCCGGCGCAGAACCAACCCGATGCGCCCTCGATGACCACGACGCGAAGCGAGTCGTCGGTCGCCAATCGACCGACCGCGCGCTCGATCCCCGCCCAGCCGGCACTGGTCAGCGCATTGCGCCGCACCCCCGGACCGATGACGATCCGGGCGACGCGACCGCCGGAGGACCGCGTCACCTGCGGCGCCATCACCCTGCTCATCGCACCACGCCCTTGCCGCGAAGAGCCGCAAGCTCAGACTGCGAGTAGCCCAGCTCCGCCAGCACCTCGTCCGTGTGCTGTCCGAGGGTGGGCGGTGCACGATGCGCCGTGGTGACGTGGCGGGTCAGCTTGATCGGTGAGCCGGTCAGCCTCAGTGTTCCGGCGGTCGGGTGATCGACAGTGAGAATCATGTCGCGCGCCGCCACTTGGGGATGCTCCAGGGCCGACTTCACATCGTTGATGGCGCCGGCGGGGATGCCGACGCCCGACAGCAGCTCGGCCCACTCGGCCGAGGTGCGCGCGGCCAGCGCATCCTCGACCAGGGGAATCAGGGTGGCGCGGTTGACCACGCGATCGGGGTTGGTGGCGAAGCGCGGGTCGTCGACGAGAGTCTCCAGCCCGACCAGATCCGCAAAGCGACGCCAGAGGGTGTCGTTGCCGACCGCGACCATCAGGTGACCGTCCTTGGTCCGCAGCGCCTGGTACGGAACGATGGTGGGGTGGGCGGAGCCGTAGCGTCTGGGCACGTCGCCCGACGCGAAATAGCCGCCGGCGAGGTACGTTAACCATGCGATCTGGCCGTCGAGAAGGGAGATGTCGATCCACTCCCCGTGTCCGGTGGTGGCTCGCGCATGAAGGGCGGCGAGAATGCCGATCGCAGCCCACATTCCGGCACCGATGTCGGCCGCCGAGTTGCCCACCCGCACCGGCTCGCCGTCGGCTTCGCCCGTGACGCTCATCACCCCGCCGAGCGCCTGCGCGATGGCGTCGTAGCCCGGCTCTGCGCGAAGGGGTCCGGTCTGCCCGAAGCCGGAGATGGAGGCGTAGATGATCCGAGGATTGAGCGTTGACAGCTCGTCGTAGCCGAGCCCCAGCCGCGAGGCGGTTCCCGGTCGGAAGTTCTCCACCAGCACGTCACAGGAGGCGGCGAGCTTGCGCGCGATGGCGCGGCCTTCGTCGGTCTTGAGGTCGACGGCGATGCCGCGCTTGTTGCGGTTCACCGCCAGGAAATACGCAGATTCCGGGCCCTGGAAGGGCGGAGCCCATTCGCGGGTGTCGTCACCGGTGACCGGGTTCTCCAGCTTGATGACCTCCGCCCCGAGGTCCGCAAAGATCATGGTGGCAAAGGGCCCGGAGAGGATGCGGCTGAGGTCCAGGACGCGCAGCCCGGCGAGCGGCGCGGTGTCCGGCGCCGGCGATACGGCCATCTCTGCGCTACTTTGTGAGTACGCCGACGTAGAGCCTCACCACCTCGTCGTTGTGGAGAAGCTCACGACCAGGGCCGTCGAGACGGTTCTGCCCGAGCACGAGGACGTACGCCCACGCTGCGTGCCGCAACGTCTCGCGTGTGTTCTGCTCGACGACGACGACGGCGACGTCGGTGGCGCGCACCTGCTCGATGCGCTCCCACACCGTGCTCTGGAACTTGGGCGACAGTCCGGCACTGGGCTCGTCGAGGATGAGCACCGCAGGGTCAACCATCAGCCCACGGGCCATCGCGAGCATGGTGCGCTGGCCGCCGCTGAGCGTCTCCGCGCGCCGGCTGTGGGCGGCTTTGAGGTCTGGAAACAGCTGGTACAGCTCCTCGGCGCGTTCCTGCACACCGTGCGAGCGGATGTATCCGCCCATCTCCAGGTTTTCGTGCACGGTGAGCTGGGGGAACACGTTGGCCACCTGGGGGACGTAAGCGATGCCGCGCCGCACGAGCTTCTCAGGGGCCAGGCCGGTGACGTTCTTGCCCTCGACCCGTACAGCGCCCCCCGTCGGACGGATGACCCCGGCAATCGCCTTGAGCAGCGTTGATTTGCCGGCGCCGTTGGGTCCGACGATGGCGGTGATGGCGCCCCGATGGGCGCGAATGCTCACCCTCTCGACAATGGGCGGGCCGCCGTACCCCGCTGTGATGCCCTCAACGTCAAGAGCGACAGCGGTGGTGACCACCGGCGTCGCGGACTCAGACAACAGCGTCGTCATATGTGGGCATCTCCCCGAGATAGGCGTCGACAACGTCCTGGTTGCTGCGCAGCGAGTCGAACGGGCCCTCGGCGATGACCCTGCCCTCCGACATGACGATGACGTTGTCGGTCACCCGCTCGATGAACGGAAGGTTGTGCTCGACGATGACCACGGACGTCCCGTCGGTCACGAATCCGAGGACGGCAGTGGCCATGCGTTCGCCGAGGACCGGGTTGACGCCACCCATCGGCTCGTCGAGGATCACCAACCGCGGTTGGGCCATGCGGATGCGGGCAAACTCGACGAGCCGCTTCTGGCCGCCGCTGAGGTTGCCGGCCCGCTCGTTGCGCAACTCGAGCAGACTGAATTCGTCCAGGATGTTGCGTGCACGGACCACCTGGTCGGCCGCTGCCGCCTTCTCCGCCCGGCTGGGACCGCGGACCGAACGCCAGAAGCGCTCACGGCGGCCGTCCCAACGAGCCAACAAGAGGTTCTCGAGGACGGTGAGGGCCGGCCACTCGCGCGGCGTCTGGAAGGTGCGGATCATGCCCATCCGGGAGATGCGATGCGGGGCTTTACCCTGAACCTGGCTGCCCTCGAACAGCACGGTCCCGGTGTCCGGGATCTTGAACCCGCTCACCAGGTCGATGGCGGTGCTCTTGCCCGCGCCGTTGGGCCCGATCAAGCCGGTGATCTGCCCTTCAGCGGCCGTGAACGTGCAGGCGTTCACCGCCGCCAAGCCACCGAAGTGCTTGCTGAGGTCGTGCACCTCGAGCAGCGCCGTCATGCCGCGCCGGTGTCGAGAGCGGGCCCGGTGACGGGGTGCTCGAC
This sequence comes from Candidatus Aeolococcus gillhamiae, assembly GCF_016464765.1. Classification (NCBI taxonomy): domain Bacteria; kingdom Bacillati; phylum Candidatus Dormiibacterota; class Candidatus Dormibacteria; order Candidatus Aeolococcales; family Candidatus Aeolococcaceae; genus Candidatus Aeolococcus; species Candidatus Aeolococcus gillhamiae. The sequence continues at coordinate 6,319 of NZ_JAEKNS010000046.1, forward strand.
AGCGACTGAGACGCCGCCCTTGTCGCCGGGATCGTTGTCGCGCATACGGCGCTCGGGAAGGATGCCCTGCGGACGGAACCGGATGAAGAGCACGAGGATGATGCCAGTGAGGATCAGGCGGAACGCTGGCGCGTAGGCGGGGTGACCCGCGATCTCCGGGAGGTAGCGCGTGGCTTCCTGCAAACCCATCACCATGACCGCCACCCCAAGGACGACTCCACGGGTGCTGCCGCGGCCGCCGACGAGGATCGCCGCGTACAGGATGATCGTCTCGACGGGTGACCACGCCGAGGGATTGAATGCGCTGAGGTAGCCGGCGAACAGCGCTCCGCCCAGGCCGCCGAGGCCCGCCCCGAGCACATAGGCCTTGAGCTTCAGCATGTAGATGTCGCGACCGAAGGCCGCCGCGGCGCGCTCGTCTTCGCGTAGGCTCCGCAGAGCAAGGCCGAAACGGCTTCTGTCCAGCCGTGTCACGAACACGAGGACGAGCGCCAGCACGACAACGCACAGGCCCAGGTAGAAGAACGGATAGCTGGTGAAATCGAGCCCGAGCACATCCGCCATCGGGTCGAAGAGGCCGGAGACTCCGTTGAAGCCGTTGAACAGGGGCACGAACTGCCCCGCGAAGATGTACAGGACATACACGGCGCCAAGCGTCACAATCGAAAAGTAGATGCCCCGGAGGTGACGCAGCGCGATCGCACCCACGATCAACGCAAGCACCATGGAGCTGAGCACAGCCAGGATGACGGCGACGGGAAACGGCAGTGACGCTCCGAGGATGTACGACGTCGGTGCGGTGGGCGGCCCGATGGTCAGCACCAGCGTCATGTAGGCGCCGAGCGCGACGTAGCCGTAGTAGGCGAGATCGAAGTCGCCCGACCAGCCCCACACGATGTTGAGGCCGAGCGCCATGATCGCGAAGATCGAGCCCTCGGTGAGGATGGTGACCAGGTAGTCGATCATTCGAAGACGCTCCGCCTGCCGCCGACGAAGAGTCCGCGCGGGCGTACCAGGATGACAAGCGAAAGGATGGCGAACGCGAACGCCAGGTTGTACTGCGCGCTGAGGTATCCCCCGAAAAACTCGAGCGCGATGCCGACGATGACGCCGCCGACGAGGGTGCCCACTGCCTTCCCCAACCCGCCGGCTACGGCGGCGGTCAGGGTGATCAGGAAGAACGTGAAGCCTGAGTACGGGCTGAACGTGCCCACGCTCTCCGCGAGGACGAAGCCGGCGTACCCGGCGATGAGGCCGGCCAGCAGCCAGGTGAGCGCCGACACGCGATGCGCGTTGATGCCGGAAACGCTTGCCAGGGAGCGGTTCTGAGACACGGCGCGCAGCGACTTGCCGAACCGGGTGTGTTGGATGATCACGTACAGGAGTGCGGTGATGGCAACCGCGGAAAGGATGATCTGGATCTCGGTGTCGGTCCAGAGAAACGGTCCCACGTTGCGCGGTGCTCCCTGGGGGATCTGATAGCCGAGGTTCGAGGCCCCGAAGATGATCACCAGCAGGTTCTGGATGACCAGTGACACACCCAGGGTGGCGATGAACGTCGGCAGCCCGCCGATGCCCTTGCGGACGAAGCGGTCGACGACGCCGTTGTGCACCGCGAGCGCAAGTGCTCCTCCGCCGGCGGCCGCGGCCAGCCCTGAGAGGATCACGCCACCACCGTGCTGCTGCACTAGGTACGCGCAGTACGCACCGACCGTGAGGATCTCGCCGTGGGAGAGGTTGGCGACGTTGGTGACCGAATACTCGAGCGTGAACGCCAGGGCGGAGAGCGAGAGGATCGCGGCCGCGACGAGTCCGAATCCGAGTGTCAGCAGAGCCTGATGCACTGGGGCGTTCTCCGAGGACGTGGCTGGACAGGGCGCGAGGTCAGAGGTAGAGGCGGCAACGCGCGAGGATGCGCGT
>NZ_JAEKNS010000078.1:0-40731 GCF_016464765.1 Candidatus Aeolococcus gillhamiae
CCCCCAGCGTGGTCGCGACCGCGTCCAGCTCGTCGCGCAGCCGGCTCGCGTCGACCGCTCCTGCGCCGGTGGCGGCTGCGTCCAACGGGCGGCGCACGGCGTCGAATCTCGAGCCCGCCTTGCGAAGCAGGTGCAACCCGAGGCGGGCGGCGTCGCGGACGTCGGTCTGCGGCCCAAACCCCGGCGCAGCCGCGGCCGCGCACAGGGCGAGCTCAGCCAGGCGCGCCTGCCCGTCGCCGTTGATCACCACCGTCTCGGGGCCGACCTGGCCGTGGAAGAGGCCGCCGGCGTGCAGGGCGGCGAGGCCGCCAAGGATGTCGTGGACGGCGGCGATGGCCCGTTCCGGGGCGATCGAGCCGCGGCGCAGCACGGCGGCGAGCGCGGCGCCATCGCACCACTCCGCGATCAGCCGAAAGGTACCGCCGTCGTCGACCAAGTCGTACACCGCCAGCAGGTGGGGATCGCGCACGACCGCCGCTTCACGACCGATGTCACCGAGTCGTTGGATGAACCCCTGGGTGGCGGCCAGGTCGTGACGGACGTTCTCAACGGTCACGCGCAGACCGCTGCGCCGGTAGCGGCCGTCGCTGATGGTGCCGCCCCAGCCTTCGCGGATCGGCTCCCCGACCTCGTAGTCGCCGCCCCCCTCCGGTCCGGCGATCTCTCCGCCGTAACCGGGGGGATCAGGGGTAGATACCACGGACAGCGGTGGCGTCGGCGACGCGCTTCACCGCGACGAGATACGCGCCGAGCCGGAGCGAGACGTGGTGGAGGTCGGCCTGCTGGCACATCTGTGCAAAGGCGCGGCGCAGGATGCGCTCGAGCTGCTTGTTGATCTCGCCCTCTTCCCAGAAGAAGGACTGCAGGTCCTGCACCCACTCGAAGTAGGAGACGGTGACGCCGCCGGCGTTGGCGAGGATGTCGGGAACCACCACCACACCGCGCTGCTCGAGGATGAGGTCGGCGTCCGGGGTGGTCGGGCCGTTGGCTCCCTCGATGATCACCGACGCCTGGATGCGCCCGGCGTTGCGCGCGGTGATCTGGTTCTCCAGCGCCGCGGGCACGAGGATGTCAACCGGCAGCTCGAGCAGCTCGCTGTTGGTGACCGGGCGCGAGCCGGGGAACCCGGCGACGCCACCGGTGGCGCTGCGGTGGTTGAGCAGTCCATGCACGTGGAGTCCCATGGGGTTGTAGACGCCGCCGGAAACGTCAGATACCGCGCAGATGCGGAAACCGCGCTCGGCCATGAGCTCGGCGCTGACGCTGCCCACGTTGCCGAAGCCCTGTACTGCGACAGTGGTGGCGTTGGGATCGCGGTCGAGCCGCTTGCAGATCTCGATCGCAGTGATGGTCACACCACGTCCGGTGGCGCTGGGCCGCCCCTCACTGCCGCCGATGTCGAGCGGCTTGCCCGTCACCACCGCGGGAATCGAGTAGCCGGCCTCCATCGAGATGGTGTCCATCATCCACGCCATCACCTCGGCGTTGGTGTTGACGTCGGGGGCCGGGATGTCGGAGTCGGGCCCGATCAGCATGCTGATCTCGCTGGCGAATCGACGGCTGAGGCGCTCGAGCTCGCGGTGACTCAGCTCTTTGGGATCGACCACCACACCGCCCTTGGCGCCGCCGTAGGGGATGTTCATGAGGGCACACTTCCACGTCATCCACATGGAGAGCGCCTTCACCTCTTCGAGGTTGGTCTGGGGATGGAAGCGGATGCCACCCTTGGCCGGACCGCGGGTGGTGTTGTGCTGCACGCGATAGCCCTCGAACACGCGCAGCGAACCGTTGTCCATCTTCACCGGGAAGCGCACCAGCAACTCCCTGCGCACTTCACGCAGGACCGCACGGAGGCCCGGGGAGAGGTTGAGGATCTGCGCGGCGTTGTCGAACTGCCGCTGCGCGTTCAGCCAGGGGTCATCGGCCGGGAGCGCGGGCGCCGGCGCGGTCGCGGTCACGCAGCCAGCCTACCAGCCCGAGATGGATGCGAACAGACGATCCCTATACTCGCGCCATGGCCACCAAGGGTGAGGCGACACCGCAGCAGGCGCACGACGCAGTGAGCTCCGGCGAGGCAGTGCTCATCGACGTTCGCGAGCCGTGGGAATGGGAACAGTTGCGCATTCCCGGCGCTGTCCTGATCCCGCTTGCCGAGGTGCCGCAGCGTCTCGACGAGATTCCCGACGACCGCGATGTCTACGTGCACTGCCGGCTCGGCGGACGCAGCGGCAAGGCGGTCGAGTTTCTCCACGAGCACGGCCGGCCGCGGGCGATCAACGTGGTCGGGGGCATCGAGGCGTGGCAGGATGCTGGACTCGAGGTCGAGGGCGGGGGCTGACTCTGCGGGCGAGGGCCGCCCGTTAGTGGTGCAGCACCAGGACCAACACCGCGACCGTGCCGATCAGCAGCAACGCCACGAGGACCAGCGTAGTGTGAGAGCGCGCGCCGGGGTTCGCCTCGCGGGCGCTGGGGAAGACCGGCGTGCCGGCACCAGGGCGTGCCGGCGGTGGGGCGAGTGGGGGCACCGGTTCCATGGCCGCCGCGGGCGTCCACGGCCGGGGTTGGCCAGGTCGATCAGCCGGCGGCGGCGGATCCGGGGCCCGTGGTCCATCGGTCGGCGCCCCGTTCATGGGTCGGGACCGTAACGCAGTCGGCCCGGGCACAGTCAGCGCGCTGCGTACCATCGCGCGGTGCCACCCATCTCGCTGCCCGACCTCGCTCCTCTGGCGGGGCTCCTGGTCCTGCTCGAGCTGGCGGTCGGAACCGTCGCAGTGAGCGCGGCGCTGGACCAGGTGGGCAGGGTGGGCCGCGGTTTTGCGGGGACGACCGCGGCCATCTGCGCGCTGATCATGGGCGCCGACCTGCTGCTGATCTCCGGCAGCTCTGACCTCGGCGGGTTGCTGCACGCCCGCGTCGACAGCGCTTCGGTGGCGAACTTCGTCCACTGGGCCGTCGCGTTTGCAGCCCTGCTCGCCGGCGACGCCGTCTTCGCGGCGGTCGGCACCGAGATATCCCGGCGCGTGGTCACCGCCGCGACGGTGGCGGTCGGCGTGGTGACGATTGTCACCGCCGCCCTGGCGATCGGCCCGGCGCTCGGAGGCGCCGGCGCGGCGACGCTCGCATTCCTGTCGGCTGCGCTGCTCGCCGGCAGTGCGCTCGCCGGAATGCTGCTCGGTCACTGGTACCTGGTGACGCCGAACATGTCGTTCCGCCCTCTGCGTCTGTCCATCTACGCCGTGTTCGGTGCGGTCGCGGTGGAGTGCGCAGTGATCGCCACCGCCCTGCTCGGCGCGGGGGGCAGCCGGGAACGCCTCCTCTCCGGTGACCAGGCGTTCCTCTTCTGGTTGCTGGTGATCGGTTCCGGCGTGCTATTCACCGCGGCCGTCAACGCTTTCACCCTGTACTTCGCGCGGATCCGCGCCAACCAGCCGGCCACCGCGATGCTCTATGTGCTGATCATCAGCGTGGTCATGGGCCTCGTGCCGGCGCACCTCGTCTACCTGGTCACCCGCGTGGCGATCTGATCCGCATCCCGCCGGGGGCCGCGGCCAGTCGCGCCTCGGTCCACGTCGACACGGCGGCACCGAGCCCGGCAAGGATCAACGCGCCTCCCACGATGGTGGCGAGGCCGATGCGCTGACCGAGGATGAGAAAGGCGAGCAGTGCCGCAAGGGGCGGCTCGCCGAGGAAGGAGAGTGACACCGTGCTCGCCGGCAGCCGACGCAGCGTCCAGTTGAAGACCGTGTGGCCTCCGATGGTGCACACCGCGGCGAGGCCGAGGCAGGCGATCAGGGTGCGCACGCTCGGTGCATGAAGAGTGCCGGACGCCGCGGCGACTCCGACCGCCGCTGCGCTGACGACCGCGTACACCGCCGCGGAGTACGCGGCCACACCGCTTCGCCGGCGTCGGCTCCTGCCGATCAACAGGTACCCGGCGAGCGCAATCCCGCCGGCGAGCGCCAGGAGATCACCGCCTAGTGCATTTCCCCCGGCGGTGAACGCGCCGGCGCAGGTCACCACCGTGCCGGCCAGCGCAAGGACGATGCCGGCAATGACGCGCCCGCTGACAGCGTCGCCGTGCAGGCGCGCCCCCAGGGGGGTGACGATCAGCGGATGCAATGAGACGAGCAGCACGCTGGCGGCCACCGACGTGTACGCGAGGGACGCGGTCCAGGTCAGGAAGTGGGCCGCGAGCAACAGGCCGGCGACCGCGGTGAGCACGGCGTCGCGACGCGAGCCGCCGACCATGCGCGCGCGCAGCTGCGGAGCCGCCCACGGCGCGAGCAGGCCAACCGCCAAGGCCATGCGCAGCCACACGACAGTCGCCGCATCCGTGCGCGCCTCGGTGATGAGAATCGCCGACACCGACACGGCGACCGTCGCGCCGACCAGCGCCAGCGGCGCGGCTCGCTGTGCGATCACGCGCTGTCGAGGACGCGCACATCGGCGAGGTTGCGATACCGCTCATCGTGGTCGAGGCCGTAGCCGACCACGAAGCGGTCGGGGATGTCGAACCCGCGCCAGTCGACGTGCACCGGTCGTGTGCGCCGCGCGGTCTTGTCGAGCAGGGTCACCAGGCGCACGGAGCGGGCGCCGAGCTCGGTGAGATACCGGCGCAGCAGCGCGGCGGTGTGGCCGCTGTCGATGATGTCCTCGACGATGAGCACGTCCCGTCCACGCAACTGCACCTCTGCGGTGGCGGACAACGCGGGCCGTCCGCTGCTCTGCGTACCGGCGCCATACGAGCGAACCGCCATGAAGTCGATCTCCACGGGAATGGTGAGTCGCCGCACCAGGTCGGCGGTGAAGATCAACGCTCCTTTGAGCACGCAGAGCAGCACCACCGGGCGATCCAGGCCCTGGTACTGCGTGTCGATCTCGGCGGCGAGCTCACCGATGCGGCGCTGGATCGAGGCCGCATCCACCAGCGTTTCGCCGAGACCGGCGGTCGGCGTGCTCATGGCCACAGTGTAGGAATCACTCTCAGCCGGACTTCGCCAGCGCCTCCCAACGCTCGTACAGCTCGGCGAGCGCGCCGTTCAATCGATCGTGTTCCCTGCCTGCCGCGGCGCCGGTCTCGATGTCCGCGAAGGTGTCGGGGTCGAGCAACCGGTTGCGTGCCACCTTGAGATCGGATTCGATGGCGGCGATCTCCTCCTCGAGCCGGCGAACGTCCCGCGACGCCGGCGTCGTCGCCCCGGCACTGGAGCCGCGGGTTCGTGGGGCGCGGCCGGCGGCGGAATGCTGCGCCTCGCGTTCGAGCTCGCGGCGCTCGAGGTCGCGCACGCGGAGCAGCTCCGTGTACCCGCCCAGCACCTCGCGGATGCCACCGTCCTCGATCGCCCACGTCCGGGTGGCGACGGCGTCGATGAGCGCGCGGTCGTGGGTGACCAGCACCACCGCACCGCCGTAGCCGGTCAACGCCTGCTCGAGCACCTCCTGGGCGGGGATGTCGAGATGGTTGGTCGGCTCGTCGAGGAGCAGCAGATTGGTCTCCTCGAGCGCGACCTTGCCGAGCAGCAGTCGGGCGCGCTCCCCGCCACTCAACTCACCGACCATCTTGTGCACATCGTCACCGCTGAACAGCAGAGCTCCGAGCACGGTACGCGCCCGTTCCGCGCCCACCGGGTGATCGGCAAGGAGGTCCTCCATGACGGTGCGCGCGTCGTCGGTGGAGTACGCGCTCGTCTTCTCGTCGTCCCCGTCGTCGCGACCGAGGTCCTGGCGGTACAGGCGACGATGGGTGCGCGGTCCGAGCCGGATGGTGCCTTCGACCGGGGGCAGCTCGCCGGCCAGGGTGTGCAGCAGGGTCGACTTGCCGGAGCCGTTGGGGCCGACCACCGCGATGCGCTCCCCGGGGGCGATGCCCAGCGGCCCCATGTGCAGGAGCGCGGATCCGCGTCCCACCTGCAGCTCGCTGGTCTTGAGCAGGATCTGCGAGGTGGGGGCTGTCGCGAATCGCAGTCGTGGGCGTCTGTCGCGCGGCGGTGCGCTCACCCGCTCGATGCGGTCGAGCTGCTTCTGCCGGCCGCGTGCCTCCTTGGCGCGCTGTCCCGCCTTGTACTTGCGGATGAACTCCTCCTGGTGGGTGATGTGCGCCTGCTGTGACTCGAACTCCTTCTGACGTCGCGCGCGCCGTTCCCCGCGCAGGCGGACGTACTGCGTGTAGTTGCCCGGGTACTCCGCGGCCACGCCACCACCCAGCTCGAGCACCGAGGTGCACACGCGGTCGAGGAAGCGCCGGTCGTGTGAAACGAGCACGAATGTCGCGCGCACCTCGGCCATGAAGTCCTCGAGCCACTCGATCGAGGCCAGGTCGAGGTGGTTGGTCGGCTCGTCGATGAGCAGCAGGTCGGCATCGGCGAGCAGCAGCTTGGACAGCTCGACGCGGCGCTTCTGCCCGCCGCTGAGATGTCGTGGGTCGCGACCCTGGAGGGACTCGTCGATGCCGAGCCCGCCGAGAGCCTCGCGCGCCCGCGCCTCGAGGTCGTAGCCGCCAGCGTCCTGGTATGCGTGCTGCAGCTCGCCGTAGCGGGCCATCACTGCGTCGAGGTCGTCCGGGCTCGCACCCATGGCCGCCTCGAGCCTGCTCAGCTCGGAGTGCGTGGCGCGCAGATCCTCGCGCGAGGCGAGGACCTCGTCGAGCACCGTCGCGCCCACCGGGTCCGGCGCGTCCTGGGGCAGATGTGCGATGCGCACGTTGCGCGCGCGCTCGACGACACCCTCGCTGGGTTCGAGCGTGCCCCCGATGACGTCGAGCACAGACGTCTTTCCGGCACCGTTGGCGCCGACCACAGCGACACGATCGCGTGGCTCGATGCCCAGCGAGATCCCGCTGACGATCACCTCGGCGCCATAGGCGACCGCGACGTTGTCGAGCGTGAGAAGCGGCATGGACTAGGTGACGCTCACGCCATCAGGCGCCGAGCGAGACCGCCGGGACGTGTCCGGCGAGCGTGCCCGCCGCCGCGCCCGTCAGTTGATCGAGGGTCACCGGGCCCTCGAACCGGTCGGTCACCACGCCGCTGCTGTTGACGAAATACACCCACGGGTCGCTGCGCAGACCGAACGCCAGGAAGGCGGGATTGTTGGGCAGTGCGTTGGGCTGCACGAAGGCAGGCCCGGGCGGGATGTCGTCCTCAATGTGCTGGAAGGAGAGCTGAGCGCAGTACTGCGTGCAGAGCTGCTTGAGGATCGCCACCGTTGGTCCGCACGTCTTGCTGGGGCAGAAGCCGGGCTCTCCGAAGTACAGCACCATGGGCCTGTGCGCGGCGAGAGCATGGGCGACGGTCACGTCGTGCCAGGTGTCGGGGGGCACGCCACTGTCCACCATGGACAGGGTCACGCCGGCATCGGTCACCACCTTCTGTGCAATTGCCGGCACCGACATCCCCACCGCCAGCTCAGGGCCCCTGGCGGCGACCGTGACGTACGCGTTGCCGCTGACCGGTGAGCCACTCGAGCTGGTGCCGGTGACCACGTAGTTGTACTGGCCGGCGCTGGGAAAGGTGGCGATGCCGACATACACGGGAATGCCCCCGTAGACGGGCGCGATGTCCTCGAGGGGACGGACGCCGATCGACGCGCCACCTGGTGCGACGATCTGGACGGAGACGTTGGCGGCGGTAACCGGCGTTGCCCGGCCGTCGAGCAGCGCGATCGAGATGCGGTTGACGCCGACCAGCAGCGTGCTGTTCTGGGGCTGCACGTTGAGCGGTTGCGCCGCCGGCGCGGTGCAACCGGCCGCCGCGCATGTCTCGGTGCCACCGCAGCTCGCGAGGGGAGAAGATGCCAGCAGCGCAACCGGGACCAGCAGCCAGCCGTGCCTCACACGGTCGCCTCTGCGGGCATCTCGTCGCCGTCCTCGACCACGGGCGCGTCGAGCGGCTCGCTGTCTTCCACGAGCGCGCTCTCGAGGCGGAGGATGCGGCGCAGTATGGCCACCGAAGAGGCGTACGTCGAGTCCATGCCGAAGTACGAGAGGCCGCGCGCGCCCAGTGTGCGAGCCTGTGTGAACGGCGTGTCGGATGCGTAGTGGATGACCCCGAAATCCACCGGCAGGCGCGAGAAGTTGACCGGTTCTCCCATCGGATACCGCGCCGCCTCGCTCATCTCGAACATCGCGCAGCAGTACGGACCGGCCTCCATCTCCACCACCGAGAACGCTTCGCGGTGATAGAAGTCGAGGTAGCCGCGGTTCTGCAGGAACGTGCCCTTGACCGTGACCGCGCGCTGGTTGTCGAGGCCGCTGCCGAAGCGCAGGTAGGGGGCGATGTCCGAGACACGGAAGGCGTTGTCGAGCCAGAAGGTGCTGCCCGAGTGCTCGTCATGGATGACGCCGGAGATCATCACGTCGCCGACATCGGCGTTCAGCGTCGCGGCCTTGCCGAGGACGTAGACACCACGCAGCTCGGCCGCTGTCTCGGCGACCTCGCGCAGGATGTTGTACGCGGCCAACCCCAGCGGATAGTCGACGTTGACGATCACCGCACGGCTGGCACGGAGAGCCGCGGCCTGCACGGGACCGAGCCGCTCGTCGAGCGCGGCAGGGTCGAGCCGGTCGAGCGCGATCACCTGGGCGGCCACGTCGAGGGCGGTGCGGCTGTTCACCGCGATCACCCCTGCCTCGCGCTCCTCACGGCGCACTGCCGCACGTTCGCTGTCGCTGAGCACGCCGCGCAACCACATGCGCGCGGCGTAGTACAGGAGGTTGTCCCAGTTGCCCTCGGCACGGCCTTCACGGAAGGCGCGCAGCTCGTCGCGCAGCTCGTCGGGGCCGCCGCGCTCCACAGCTGCGATCAGCTCGTCCTGGCGGCGCCGCGCCAGCCCGGTCACCAGGTTGCCGAGGCTGTGCGAGTTGCTGCTGACGAAATAGACGGGACGGTCGAGCAGACCCTCGGAGCGCATCAGCCCGGTGACCTGCTGCCACCAGCGGCGCGTCACCCGCGCGTAGCCGACCTGGGTGCCACCCAGCATGCGGATCCGCAGGGAGATCCGGCGCCGGCGCAGCTGCTCGAGCCGCGTGGCGAACGCAGGGCCCCATACCTCGTGGAGATGCGCCCAGTCGTCCTCCGAACCGCCGCAGGCCGCCGCCAGCTCGGCTGGGGTCGCCCCGGGGTCGCCGTTGCCGTGCAGCGCAGCGTGCAGCTTGTTCCACTCGATCTGGAAGGCGACCAGAGTGGGGACCAGGTCGTCGACGTCCGAGGCCGAGGCGATCAGCACCGACAGCGTGCCCCGGCCGTCGTCGTACCAGCGCCGCCGCCGTCCGGGAGCGCCGATCTCGGTCTGCGACTCGAAAGAGCCGAAGCCGCGGCGGGCGAAGATCTCGGCAGACTGGCCCATGACCACCAGCTCAGTGCCGAAGATCGCCTCCGGAAGCCGCCGGACGGCGTACAGGAAGGCACCGAGGTCGAGCTCGGGCGAGTCGGCGAGCGCGTGGAGGCTGCTGCGCATCGCCCGGTGGGAGGCCTCGAGGACCCGCAGGCGCGTCTCGCCCGAGCTCCGCAGCACGGTCGTGTAGGTCCGCCGGTACACCTCCACCGCATCCGCGAGGGCGGCGTCGTCAGGAGCGTGCTCGGTCGACATCGGCCCCGAGAGGGCGGCGGCGGTCGGTCGAGGTCCGGGCAGCGCCATGCGCCCATTCTCCCGCGCGCCGGGCCCGGCCAGCCCTCCGGCCTCTCTGGCCCGCACCTATGCTTGCCCCCGCCATGGGATCAATCGCCGTCACCGGCTCGGTGGCCTACGACACCATCATGGTGTTCGGCGGCCGCTTCGCTGATCACATCCTCAGCGACCAGGCGCACATCCTCAACGTCTCGTTCCTGATCGACCGGATCGATAAGCGTCGCGGCGGGACGGCGGCCAACATCGCCTACACCCTGGCCCTGCTAGGTGAACGACCGCTGCTCTGCGCCGCCGTCGGCAATGACTTCGCGGAATACGGCGCCGCACTCAGCAGGGTTGGCGTGGACAGCTCACGGGCGCTCCTCTGTGACGACATCGGCACGGCCACCGCCTTCATCACCACCGACCTCGACGACAACCAGATCACCGCCTTCTTCCCGGGGGCGATGGCACGGGCCGCCGGGGTCAACCTCGAGGCCCTGTCCGACGTCGAGCACGTGGTCGTGGCCCCGGACGCCCCGGACGGCATGGCGCTGCACGTCGAGCAGGCCACGCGGATGGGTGCCCGGCTCGTATTTGCGCCCGCTCAGCAGCTCAGCTCGCTCACCGAGCAGACCCTGACCGCGGGGCTCGACGCTGCCTGGATGGTGGTCGGCAACGACTACGAGCTCGAGGTCATCCACCGCCGCACCGGGCGTGACGTCGCAGCGCTCGCTGCGGGGGGCGCGGTCGTCGCCCGAACCCGCGGCGGCCAGGGCAGCGAGCTCTATATCGACGGCACCGTGCACCACGTCCCGGTTGCAGCGGCGGCAAGCGTGGTCGACCCCACCGGCGCCGGGGACGCGTACATCGCGGGGCTCCTCGCCGGCCTGCGCGCCGGACGCCCGGCGGCGGTGGCGGGGCGGATGGGCGCGCTCGCCGCCACCTACGTCATCGAGCAGCAGGGGCCGCAGAGCCACACGTACACATGGGACGACTTCGCAACCCGATACGCGGAGGCATTCGGCGAGAAGCTCCTCGCCCCCTGATCGTTACAGTCGTCGACATGGAAAACGCAGTCATCGTCAGCGCGGTTCGCACCCCGGTCGGCACCATGGGAGGTGCATTCGTCGACGTCCCGGCGCCGCAGCTCGGCGCGGTGGCCGGTCAGGAGGCGCTGCGCCGCGCCGGGATCGACGCCGTGGACGAGGTGCTCATGGGCAATGTGCTCTCCGCCGGCCTCGGCCAGAACCCCGCGCGGCAGGCGGCGCTCGCCGCCGGCCTCGTCGAGAGCACGCCATCGATGACCGTCAACAAGGTCTGCGGATCCGGGTTGAAGACCATCGCGCTGGCGGCCCAGGCGATCCGCGCCGGGGACAGCGAGGTGATCCTTGCCGGCGGCATGGAGAACATGTCCCGGGCTCCGTATCTCGTCGAGAGCGCCCGTTACGGCTACCGGCTGGGCGACGGCCAACTCGTCGACGAGATGATCCGCGACGGGCTTTGGTGCGCATTCGAACACTGCCACATGGGCACCACCGCCGAGAACGTCGCCCGCGAGTACGAGGTGACTCGCGAGGACCAGGACGCCTTCGCGGCCGCGTCGCAGCAGAAGGCACAGGAAGCCATCGCCGCCGGTCGTTTCCGCGACGAGATCGTCGCTGTGCCGGTCACCAGGCGCAAGGAGACCGTCGACGTCGACGTCGACGAGCATCCGCGCGCGGGGATGACGGCCGAGGCGCTCTCCGCTCTGCGCCCCGCCTTCGACAAGGAGGGCAGCGTCACCGCCGGCAACGCCAGCGGCATCAACGATGGCGGGGCGGCGGTAGTGGTGATGAGCGAGTCGCGGGCGCGCGCCGAAGGCCGCACCCCGCTGGGGCGCATCCGCGCCTACGCCAGCGCCGGCGTGCCGCCCCGGGTGATGGGCATGGGCCCTGTCCCCGCGGTGCGGGCGGCCCTTCAGCGTGCCGGGCTGTCGGTGGGAGACATCGACCTCTTCGAGCTGAACGAGGCGTTCGCGGCGCAGTCGGTGGCGGTCGGAAGGGAGCTGGGCGTGTCCGACGAGAAGCTCAACGTCAACGGCGGGGCCATCGCCATCGGACATCCCATCGGGGCCAGTGGCACGCGCATCATGGTCACGCTGCTCCACGCCATGCAGCAGCGCGACGCCACCATCGGTGTGGCGGGCATGTGCATCGGCGGCGGCCAGGGGATCGCCATGGTCGTCGAGAGGGTCTGAGGCTCACACCCAGCGCGGCTGGCCGCTGTTGCCCACGATGTACGACTGGCGGAGCTTCCAGTCGATCAGCTGCTTTCCCTGCACTGTCAGCGTGAGCACCTCACCGCGACGCACGTCATCGGACAGCATCTCGTCGAAGACGAAATTGCCGAGGCTGTGCACGATGGGCCGGCCCGCGTAGGTCTCGAACGGCTGGATTACATGCGGGTGCGAGCCGACCACGAAGTCGGCCCCGGCCTCGATTGCGCTGCGCGCCAGCTACGTGGCGGGCGTGTTGCGTTGTGGCATTGAGCCACTGATCCGTTGCCCGGGCGCGACGGCCCCGTCCGGGCTCGCATGAAAGCATGCCTTGTGTTGTGGTGGTTGAGCAACGGATCTCCAATCGATGACGCGCGGCCTGCGCCGCGTGTTGACCGGGCTCGTCGTCGTCACCGTGTTCCTGACGGCAGGTGGTTTCGGCGCCTCCGCCAGCTCCCCGGCGCCGGCGCTCGCCGCCAAGCCGGGAATGCTCTCCGTCGCCGCCAGCCAATCGAGCACGGGTACATACGGGTCGCCACTCATCGACGGCTGCTCGTGGGCCACGTGGGTGTCGCGCTGTCAGAACCTCACCGTCTACGGCAACGGCAGTTCCTTCGACGACGCCGGCTGCGGTGCCCCCAACGGGTGCACCTTCGGCCCTGAGTTCCAATGCACCGAGCTGGCCCAGCGCTACGCGTATTACGCCTGGGGCGAGCCCGCCGTCTGGGACGGCTACGGCGGCGCCAACGGCAGCGCGGCGCAGATGTGGCAGGCGGGGCCGGCGCTTCCTGTGCCCCTGCAGCAGTTCAACCAGGGTGGCGGCATCCCCCCGCAGCGCGGAGACCTGCTCATCTTCGGCCCCGGCTGGCTGGGCAGCTACTACGACGCCAACGGCCACGTCGCGGTGGTCACCGCGGTCGGTTCGACCAGCCTCACCATCGTGCAGGAGAACGGCACCGCCAGCGGCACGGATACGTTCGGGCTCAACGGCACCACAGTCACCGCCAACGGGTACACCCCGGTGATTGGCTGGCTGCACAACCCGGTGATGCCAGGCAGCGGCGGCAGCAAGCTGAGCGCGTCCTCGTCGGGCGGACAGCAGAACCTCTTCTGGCAGGGCACCGACAACCACCTGCGCGAGGCGTGGGCGGTCGGCACCACCTGGTACGGCCCCACGGACCTCACCGCGATCTGGAAGGGAGCGGCGCCGCTGACCTCTGCCCCGAGCGCGGTCTTCGCTCCTGACGGCAGGCAGACCGTGTACTGGCGCGGGGCCGGGGGTCACCTGTGGCAATCCGTGTACAGCAATGGGTGGTCGACGCCGGCCGATCTTTCAACAGGATGGACGAGCGCTCAAGTGCTCCAATCCGCCCCGAGTGCCGCCATCGCTCCTGGCGGTGACCAGATGGTGTTCTGGCAAGGTGCAGGCGGAAGCCTCATGGAAGCGTGGTTCGCCGCGGGGACCTGGTACGGGCCGGCGGCCATCTCGACCGGCTGGCGCGGTGCTGGTCCACTCACCTCGGCGCCCGCCGTGGCGATCAACGCCGGCGGCCTCCAGTTCGTGTATTGGCAGAGCACCAACGGGCACCTCTGGGAGGCCTGGTACGGCAACGGCTGGAACGGCCCGACCGACGTCAGCAAGGGCTGGGGAGGTCAGGGATCCGTCGGCTCGGCACCGTCGGTCGTGGTCGCCGCCAATGGCGATCAGTCCGTCTTCTGGAAGGGCACCGACAACCACGTTTGGGAGGCCTGGTACAACGGCACCTGGAACGGTCCGGCCGACTGGGATTCGCTGGGCAGCATCGCGACGCCTCCGACGGCGACCGTCACCTCGGGAGGCAGCCTGGTCGTGTACTGGCAGAACAGGGCCGGTGACCTGGCATCGTCAACGTGGAACGGTCGCTGGAACGGTCCAGCCGACCTGTCCGCCGTGTGGGGAAACACCGGGCTGCTCGGCAGCGCGCCGGGTGCGACATTGACGCCCGACGGCAGCACTCAGCTGACCTTCTGGCGGGGTACCAACGGTCACCTTCTCGAGGCCTGGTACACCGGCAGATGGAACGGGCCGATCGACCTGACCAGCCGCTGGCCGGGCTCCGCCGCGCTTGCGTCGGCACCGAGCGTTGCGGTCACGCCCGACGGGGGCACGCAGCTGGTGTTCTGGCAGGGCACGGACGGCCACTTCTGGGAGGCCTGGTACACGGGCAGCTGGAATGGCCCGGTCGACTGGACGGCGCGATGGGGCGCCGGCCTCCTCGGCTCGGCGCCGAGCGTGTGGGTCTCGCCTGACGGACGCCAGCAGACCGTGTTCTGGCGCGGCGCCGACGGTCACCTCGACGAGGCCTGGTACGCAGGCTCGTGGAACGGGCCTGTCGACTGGACCAGCCGCTGGGGTTCCGGTACGCTCGCCTCCGCCCCCAGCGCGGTGGTCACCCCGGACGGCGCCGAGCAGCTGGTCTTCTGGCAGGACGGAGCGGGGCACCTCATGGAGGCTTGGTACGCGGGTTCGTGGAACGGCCCCTCCGACTGGTCCACGGCGTGGAGTGCCGGCGCGCTTTTGGGATCCTCGCCCAGCGTCGTGGTGACCCCGACGGGCAACCAGCTGATCTTCTGGCAGGGCACCAACGGGCACCTGTGGGAGACGTGGTGGGGCGGTGCTCGCAGCGCGCCGATTGACTGGGCCGTCGGCAGCAATGTCCGCGCCCAACTCGGCTCGGCCCCCAGCGCAGTCCTGGCGGGCAGTGACCAGTTGGTGTTCTGGCGAAGCCCGAATGGCCATCTCACCGAGTCGTGGTGGGGCGGCGCATGGTCGACGCCGACCGACGTCAGCGGGATCGGCTCGCTCTCCTGACCCGGCCCGCGGAGGGCTCAGACCAGGACTGCTTCCTCGACGCTGAGGCCGGCGAAGAGATCCGTCTCGGGGAGGCTCACGGGGACACGCGAGATGACCAGCTGGAATGACTCCTCGCCGAAGTGTTCGATGTTCACGGCCTCGGGGATGGCGAGCAGCGGCCAGTCGGGTCCGATCTGGCTGTGGTGCGCGATCATCGCCTCACGCTTGCGGCGGATGCCCTTGCGAACGTCGATGGTCGTGGTGATCCATTCATCCGGGGTGACGAAGGGCAGGTCCTCGGGGTTCTCGACGCCGAAGGGCGGCTCCATCCCCGCCGCCTTGGCGAAATCGGACGCTTTGCGCAGGAATGACACAGGGATCGACGTGTAGTACAGCTTGGGCACGCGCCACGGCTCTCCTGCGTGTGGGTACAGCGACTTCATGTGGGCGGCCTCGACGGCCAGCAGGGTGACGCGGTGAGCCTGGATGTGGTCGGGATGACCGTAGCCGCCGACCCCGTCATACGTGACCACCACGTGGGGACGGAGACGCCGGATGTGCTCGACCATCCGCCCCACCGCCTCGTTGATGTCCGCCTTCCAGAACGCGTCGGGGAGCTGGTTGGTGTCCGCACCCCACATGCCTGAATCCCCGTAGCCGAGAAAGTGGACCTCGTCGACGCCGAGGATCGCGCAGGCGTCGCGCAGCTCCTGCTGGCGAATCTTCGCGAGGTGTGGTCGCGTCGTCTCCTCGGGCATGTCCTCGGCAACGATCGTGGCGAGCTTGCCGTCGGTGCAGCAGATGTTGACGGTGCGCACGCCGCGGTCATGCGAGACCGCGAGCAGCCCGCCCATGGTGATTGACTCGTCGTCCGCGTGGGCGTGCACGGACAACAGGCGCAGCTGCTCAGTCATCGCGGTTATTCCTCGGTCACTGACACGGTGCGCATCACGTCGCCCTGGCGGATCTCGCCGACCACCTCCATGCCCTTGACCACCTGGCCGAAGAGGTTGTACGCCTTGGCGAGCTTGTGTCTGTCGTCGACGGTGCAGATGAAGAACTGCGACCCGTTGGTGTTCGGACCGGAGTTGGCGCAGGCCACCGCGCCGGCGATGTACTCGCCCTGCACAGGCTCATCCTCGAACCTGTAGCCCGGACCGCCACGGCCGGAGCCCTCCGGACATCCGGCCTGGATGACGAAGTCGTCGACGACGCGATGGAAGGTGAGACCGTCGTAGAAACCCTCACGGGCCAGGAACACGAAGTTGTTGACGCTGTTGCGCGCGCGCGAGGGGTCGAGCGACATCACGATGTCGCCCTTATCCGTGGCGATCGTCGCCGTGTACTTCTTGGACGGTTCGATGACCTGCTCGGCGTGCGTGTAGGACTTGGGCATCGCCGCAGTGTACCGAGCAGGCGCCGCCGGCGAGCCCGGCGCGGAGAGGCCTCAGGCCGCCGGCGTTGGCGTCGGGGTGACCGCCAAGTGGCGAGCGGCGCCATGTGTCTGCAGGAACTGCAGGAACTTCTGCGCGTCCTTGAGCAGCTGGGTCCCTGGCTCGGCCATCAGCGCCTCGACCTTCGTCTTCGCCATGGCCAATCCGGCTGTCTCCTGCGCGGCAGTGATCCTGCCCGCGCTCACCGCGCGAGCGGCCAGCTTGTTGATCTGCGCGAGGATCGCGCTCTCGATGGCCGGGGCCTTGGCGCCGGCGATGTCGTTGACGGACTTGCCTGCCTCGAGCTGGCTGCGCACCCAGGCGACGCTTTGCCCGGTCTGGGCGGCGAGCAGGCTGAGGACGCGCTCGATGACTTGGGCGCCGCGCATTGCCGGCGTCGCGTGCTTCGGCGTGGCGCTTCCCACCGGCGTAGTGGCGCCGGTGGAGGCGGAGGTCGACGACACCGGTGCGGCGGTGCTGTGCCGGCTGGCCACGGCGTAGCCGATGCCTCCCCCGGCCGCGCCGAGGACGATCACGGTCGCGGCGGCGGCAGGGAATGCATGGCGGCCGACCCTGTGGGCGGCGGTGCGGACTCGTCTCAACATGGTTCGCTTCTCTCGTGGGGCGGATGACCTGGGCACATTCTCGGCCCCGTCCGGCCCGCCGGCCCTGAAACATCCCTGAGA
Organism: Candidatus Aeolococcus gillhamiae; assembly: GCF_016464765.1. Lineage (NCBI taxonomy): Bacteria > Bacillati > Candidatus Dormiibacterota > Candidatus Dormibacteria > Candidatus Aeolococcales > Candidatus Aeolococcaceae > Candidatus Aeolococcus > Candidatus Aeolococcus gillhamiae. Next base: position 16,813 of record NZ_JAEKNS010000078.1, read on the forward strand.
AGTCACCACACCGTGGCGCGCCGTGCGCCGACCCGCCGGCCGTGGAAACGGTCGGGTAGAGTCACCGGCGGCCACCGCCCCGCGATTGCAGGAGCACGAATGAACGTCGTCGTCTGCGTCAAGCAGGTGCCGGATCCGAACTCGCCCGGTCAGCTCGATCCAGGGACCCATACGCTCAAGCGCGATGGGGAGCTGGTCCTCGACCCCGGCGACGAGTTCGGTGTCGAGGCTGGCCTGCAGTTGGCGGAGAAGCACGGTGGCGAGGTGACCGTGGTCAGCATGGGGCCCGACCGCGGCGTCGACGCCGTCCGCAAGGCGCTGGCCATGGGTGCCGCCAAGGGAGTGCTCATCACCGACGACGCCCTGGCCGGATCCGACGCCATGACCACCGCCAAGGTCCTCGCCGCGGCGATCCGCAAGCAAGAGTTCGACGTCGTCATCACCGCCACCGAATCGACGGACGGCTACACCGGGGTGGTCCCGCAGATGCTGGCCGGGCTGCTCGACATCCCCGCGGTGACGTTCGCCAAGTCGGTGGTGTACGAGGGCGACACGCTGCGGGTCGAGCGCCAGACGGAGACCGGCATCGAGGTCGTCGAGGCCAAGCTGCCGGTGGTCATCAGCGTCACCGCCGGCGTCAACGAACCGCGCTATCCCTCCCTCAAGGGGATCATGGGCGCCAAGCAGAAGCCGCTGGACCGCCCGACAGTCGCAGACCTCGGCCTCGACGGGCTGGGCGGCGCCTCCGCAGGCCAGAAGGTCACCAACGTCAGCGCCGCCGCGCAGCGCGCGGCCGGAGAGATCATCCAGGACGACGGCGAGGCGGCCAAGCGGATCGTCGACTTCCTCGCCGAGAGGAAGGTGATCTGATGGCGGTTGCCACGACATGGGTCTTCGCTGAGATCGTCGACGGTAAGCCCGTCGCCGCAGTCCTGGAGCTGCTGACCAAGGCCCGCTCCCTGGGCGGCACGGTCGAGGCGGTGGCGCTCTCTTCGCAGGCCGAGGAGACCGCCGCGGTGCTCGGCGAATACGGGGCGACCACGCTTCACGCCGGCACGGATGCGGCGTATGGCGAGCTGCTTCCCGGCGGCCCCACTGCTGATGCGATCGCTGCGCTGGCCGCCGACCAGAAGCCCGATCTCATTCTGATCGCGTCGACCTACCTCGGTCGCGACGTCGCCGGGAGGCTGGCGGCCAAGCTGGACGTACCCGTGATCGCGAACGGGCTCGATGTCTCCGCCGACGGCGAGGTGTCGGTGCAGTCCTCGATCTTCGGCGCCACCCAGGACGTGACCACCGCCTTCGAGGGCAAGAAGCCCGCCCTGGCGTTGATCAGGCCGAAGTCGTTCGCCGCCGAGAGCGGTGGCGGGAGTCCCGCCACGGTCACGCCCATCGCCACAGACATCGCCGAACAGCATCGCGCTGTCAAGGTCGTCGAGCGCCGCGAGGAGGCGGCGTCCGGACCCAAGCTCGAGGAGGCGCCGGTCGTCATCAGCGGCGGGCGCGGTCTCGGCGACCCCAAGAACTTCGAATTGCTCGAGCAGCTCGCCGCGCTGATCGGTGGTGCCGTCGGAGCCAGCCGCGCGGTGGTCGACGCCGGTTGGGTGCCGTACTCGATGCAGGTTGGCCAGACCGGCAAGACGGTCAAGCCCACCGTCTACATCGCCGTCGGCATCAGCGGCGCGATGCAGCACACGGTGGGGATGAAGAGCGCCAAGACGATCATCGCCATCAACCGCGACGGCGATGCCCCGATCTTCAAGCTTGCCGACCTCGGGGTGGTGGGCGACGCGCTCAAGATCCTGCCCCAGGTCATCGAAGAGATCAAAGCCCGCAAGTAGGGCGAAGGGGAACTGCGTTCCCCCCTCGGGCACCGCCCAGCTGAGCGGTGTCAGCTCCGGCGACGTGAAGTCGCCTGCGCAGGCGGATGAACAGGGGGAACAGCGCATTGTTGGTGACTGCCGAAATGCGCGAAAGTGGTCTGCTGAGGCGCAGCCGCCCTTATACTCGGCCGGCCATGGACGACAAGGTCATTGTCGACCTGCTTGGGCAGGTCGGCAATCTCTTCACCTCCAGCCTGGAGCTGAAAGAGACCATCGACTTCATGTTGAAGGCCGCCTCCGACCTGGTGGCCTGCGACGCCGCCACCGTCTTCCTGCTCGACGACGACGGCAAGAGCCTGAGCGCCATCGCCACTTTCCCGTTCACCGAGTCGGTCGCCCAGGTGGCCACGTTCGAGCTCGGCGAGGGGATCGTGGGATGGGCATCACAGCGCCGCAAGGTGGTGTCCGTGGCCGACGCCACCAAGGACAGTCGCTTCAAGAACCTGCCCATGGCGCACGCGCCGCGCAGCTGCCTGGTCATGCCACTGCAGTCGCCGCAGCGGCTGGTCGGCGCGCTCACCATGGCGCGGCGCGAGGTGAGGCCGTTCACCACGGTCGAGCAGGCCCTCATGCAGGTCATCGCCAACCAGGCGGCTATCTCCATCGACAACGCCCGCCTGCACGCGCGCCAGACCGTGCAGCTCGCCCAGATCGCCGAGCAGAAGCGCGAGTTGGAGCGCAGCTACGCGCAGATCAACGAGATCTCGCGACTGAAGAGCGAGTTCCTGGCCAACATGAGCCACGAGCTGCGCACTCCGCTGAACGCCATCCTCGGGTTCAGCGAGATCCTCAAGGACAACCTCGTGGCGCTCGAAGAGGAGCAGCGCCACGAGTGCCTGGAAAATATCCACACCTCCGGCAAGCATCTTCTCGAGCTGGTCAACGACGTGCTCGATCTCAGCAAGATCGAGGCCGGTCGGATGGAGCTGAGCTACGACGACTTTTTCGTCAACAACGCCGTCCGCGAAGTTCACAACGTGATTCGCTCGCTGAGCGAGCGTCGCGATATCGATCTCTCCATCGACGTCGTCCCCGAGGACCTCCTGGTGCGCGCCGACAAGAGCAAGTTCAAGCAGGTGCTCTACAACCTGCTCAGCAATGCCATCAAGTTCACCGCCCAGGGTGGGCGGGTGTGGGTCAAGGCTCGAGCGGAGGGGGAGGACACGCTCTGCCTCGAGGTGGGGGACACCGGTGTCGGCATCCCGCGCGAGCACCATGAGCGGATCTTCAATGAGTTCTACCAGGTCGACAGCGCCACCACGCGCCAGGTCGAGGGCACCGGGCTCGGCCTGTCGCTGACGCGGCGCATCGTCGAGCTGCACGGAGGCAGGATGGAGCTCGAGAGCGAGCCCGGGTCGGGATCGGTGTTCATGTTCCGCATCCCGCTCGGCGGGCTGCAGGCCCCCAACGGCAGCCACCACAACCGAATCCTCCTGGTCGAGGACAACCGCAGCAACCGCGAGCTGGCCACAATGGTGCTCACCGGCAACGGCTTCGAGGTGGACATCGCCGTCGACGGCAACGAGGGTCTGCACAAGGCCCGGAGTTCCACCTACGATCTCGTGCTGATGGACATCGAGCTGCCGGGCATCGATGGCCTGACCGTAACCCGCATGCTCAAGTCCGACCCCAAGACCTCGTCAGTCCCAGTTGTCGCGCTCACCGCCAATGCCATGAAGGGAAACGAGCAGGAGGCACTCGCCGCCGGTTGCTCGGGTTACATCTCTAAGCCAATCGAGGTGGCGAACTTCGTGCAGAGGATCGCCACGTACCTGGAGACCGAAGCCTCATGACCGGAGCCGGAAAGACCATCCTCATCGTCGAGGACGACGCCCCCAGCCGCGAGGTGGTCCGGCTCGCGTGCAGCGCGCAGAACCACACCCTTCTCGAGGCGGCAAACGGCGTCGACGGGTTGGCCGCCGCGCGCGAGCAGAACCCCGACCTGATCATCCTCGACATCAACCTGCCGGGAATGAGCGGGCTGGACGTCTGTCGACGGCTGCGCTCCGAGGGCGCGCGGGTGCCAATCATCATGCTCACCGCCAAGGCCGACACCATCGACGTTGTGGTCGGCCTCGAGTTGGGCGCCGACGACTACGTGACCAAGCCCTTCGAGGTGCGCGAGCTGATGGCGCGCATCGGTGCCCACCTCCGTCGCAGCGAGATCTCCTCGCAGGAGCAACCGCGCGACCGCTTCGAGTTCCCCGGCCTGACCATCGACCTCGGCCGCCGGCAGGCCTTCCGTGACGGCGACGAGGTGATGCTCACCCTCACCGAGTTCAACCTTCTCGCGCTGCTCGCCTCGCGACCCGGCCAGGTGATGAGCCGCGGCGAGCTGCTCCGCCGCGTGTGGGGCTACGAGGTGGAGATCGAAACCCGCACCGTCGACGCCCACGTCTATCGGTTGCGCCGCAAGATCGAACCGGACGCAGAGAAGCCGACGTACATCCACTCCGTGCCCGGGATCGGCTACCGCTTCTCCGGGTAATTGAGGGCGGGGCGGCGCGTGACGGTGTTGCCGTCCCGCGCTACCCAACCCGCGACCCGGCCAAAGCCGCAACCGGAGGCACTGCGGGCTGGTACGTCCAAGCCAAGAGAAAAACCGTCCGTCGATACGCGAACAGTGGCAACCAACGCCCATCGCCGCCGGTCCGGGTTTTGGTCCGTCAACCGGGATGGACTGAACCGCAAAGGGACCTTTGGGAACAAGGCGCAAGGGTGTCCAGCTGAATCTGCAGGGGCCGAAGGAGCGAAGAACTCGCCAGTGGCGAGTTCGCAGCGACGCAAACGGCCACGAAGCCCAGCAGGACACCCTTGCGCCTTGTTCCCGAAAGCGCCGCTTCCCGGCTAGTAGATGAACCCGGTGACGCTCCAGAAATCGGTGCGCGCGATGGTGCGGTGGTCCACGCGTCCCCAGCCTCCGCCGTCCCCGTAGTAGTTCATCTCGGAGACGACGAAGCTGCCGTCGGGGTTGACGCTCTCCACATACCCAACGTGGCCGAACCAGCCGGTGTGAAAGACGACGATGGCGCCGGCGACGGCGACGTGTCCCTCGGGACGGATGCCGTTGGCCGCGCCGAACCACCAGCCCGCATTGCCGGCCCACGTGACGGTGCGCCGCGACGCCGCGTAGTACGTGCATTGGCCGTACGGGAAGCCGTCCGCCACCGCCGCGTGCGCCTCGGGCACGGATGGCACCCCGTCGCTGGCGCGCGCGAAGTACCGGCCCACCAGCGCGCCCGAGGGGGCGGCGCTCAACGGGATCTGCAGGTAGCTTCCGACGGGACGCGGGGTGTCCTTGGTCAGCGCGTTGTAATCGAGGATGACCCGGGGATCGAGACCCAGCCGCTTGGCGAAGTGGCTCGGTCGCTCGCTAGGCAGCACCTGGACCAGGGCGGCGGCGCTTGGGGGGATCAGCAGGGCGGTCCCGGGCGCCGGCTGTGCGCCGGTGCCGAGCCCGTTGGCCCAGCGGATCGCGGCCGCGTCGGAGTGATCGTGCAGCGCCAGCGATTCGACGGTTTCGCCTCTCGAAACCACCACGGTCTGAGCGGGCCGAGCCGCGATCGGGGGGACGACTGCCGGGCTCTGGATGACGGCGCTGAGGATGATGTCGCCGCTGGCGGCAGGCGGCGTGAGCACCGCTGCCGTAGGGGAGGAGGGACGTGGGGCCAGCACGGGCAGGAGGCCTGCCGCGAGCAGCACCCACGCATGCCTGACGAGTCGATGTCGGTTACCGCGGATGGTCTCCCCCTCCAGGTCGGATCGCCCCACGGGACGTCGTCGATCGCTCCCCCTGCGATCAGGCCGCGCCGGAGGCTAACAAAGGCTGATGCCCACAGTCAAAAGAGCAACCTCGCCATCCACATCATCGAGGGGTACCTGCTGGCCCCGCGCATCCAGGCCCGATTCGTCCGGCTGCACCCGCTACTGACGATCCTTGCCTCTTCGCCGGCATCGAGCTCGGCGGGTTCCTCGGCGCCTTCGTCGCCGTGCCCCCGGCCAGCTTGACCGCAGTGTTCGTGCGCGCCGCCATGGGCGATGCGCGCAGCCTCCACTGCGAGGTCTTCAGGACGCCGACCCCGACAAGCCCACCGAGCGGCGCCGGAGACGGCTGCTCGGCGAGTTCCGGCCGTTCCCTCGCTCCCACTCCTCGATTGGGGTGAAAACTGATATTGACACTGTCGCATAAAGTGCTACCATGCGCACCCATGAGGAAGTACAAGCCAGTTGAGCTGCCGCTGAAGGATGTACCCACCGAGTTCGCCGAAGAGCACGCGATCTGCCCCAACTGCCTCGACCGTGAGGCTGGGGTGATCGGCCGGCTGGGGCTCCGCCTGGTCTTCAGGTGTCAGCGCTGCCGGGTGCGCTTCCACCGCCAGACCGCCATGGTGGGGCTCATCTGACCGTCCGCTGAGCTGGACCGGCCTGTAACACTTGCCGGCCGTGCCCGTCTCTCCCCCGGCCCACCTCGCGACCATCTGCCGCGGGACAGCCCTGGAGGCGGTGATCCGCGGACATGTCGCGGTGGTCGGCAGTGCTGGCGAGATCCTCGCTGCCGCGGGCGACCCCGAGACCGTGACCACGCTGCGGAGCTGCGCGAAGCCGGTCCAGGCGCTGCCTCTGGTGCGCTCCGGCGACCAGTTGGCGCTCACCGACGAGGAGGTGGCCGTCGCCTGCGCCTCGCACGGCGGCGAGCCGGTCCACGTGGCGGTGGTGCGCCGGCTCCTGGGGCGAGCAGGCCTGGACGATGACGCCCTCCTGTGCGGGCCGCAGCTGCCCATGGACGACCCATCCGCGGAGGACATTCTGGCAGCGGGCGGACGGGCGGCGGCGATCACCAACAACTGTTCGGGGAAGCACGCCGGCATGCTCGCGGTCTGCGTGGCACGCGGCTGGCGCGTTGCCGACTACACGGACTTCGACCATCCCCTCCAGGCCGAGATCCGGGCGATCATGACCGGCCTGGCCGGAGTCGACGTGGACAGCGCCCCCGTGGGAATCGACGGCTGCGGTCTCCCCACCCATGGCCTCCCGCTCGCGGCGCTCGCCCGCATGTTCGGCGCCGCCGCGGCGGAACCGGCGTTCCGGCGCTGCCAGGATGCGATGGCGACCCATCCCCACATGGTGGCCGGACGCGGCCGGTTCGACACCGCGATCCTCTCCGTGGCGGGGAGCCGCCTCACCGTCAAAGGCGGGGCGGCCGGAGTGTGGGTCGCAGCTCGTCGCCCGGCCGGTCCCGGCCTCGCCATCAAGCTCGAGGGGGGCGACCAGTTCGCCATGTCCGCGGTCGCCCTCGCCGCGCTCCAACACCTGGGCTGGTTGAGCGAGGCCGAGGCGGCCGATCCCCGGCTGGCCGGCTTCGCACAACCGCCGGTGCGCAACTGGGCCGGAGCCGACGTTGGGGCGATCACCGCGGAGCCCGGCTGGGCCGAATCGCTGGCCCGCTGACGCCGCGGGACAGGGAATCCTGGCCATGCGGGACGGCGGCATCCCTCGGTGCTATAGTGACCAAGAAATGTTGACGCCGATGTCAATTTCGGGTTGGCTTGACGCGTTGACCGCCACGATGCATGGTCACGACGTGACACTCGACGACAGCTTCGAGGAGGCTCCGCATGCCTGATCAGAGCCACGTTGGCCGCCGCTATGAGGCCGGTGGCCAGCTCGTGGACGCGGGCGCAGCCGACGCCTTCGCGAGGGCCATCGCGGGTTCGGGCGAGGTCCTCTCGCCCGGGACCGTGCCCCCGACGTACGCCGCCTTCTACTGCTTGTTCCCCACCCTCTACCAGCTTTTCAGCGACGCCGAGGTCGGAGTGAACCTCGCCGGCCTCGTCCACGGCGAGCAGTCCTTCGAGTGGCCCACCCCGGTGCGCGCCGGCGATGTGGTCGACGCCACCGCCGTCATCGCATCCGTCGAGGAGAAACGAGGCATGACCTTTCTCGGCATCGAGCACGAGGCGCGCAGGCAGGATGGCGAGACGGTGTGTCGGGGCCGCTCCCTGATGATCATTCGATGAGTGACGCCGGCACAGCCATGCTGAGCTCGGTCGCCGTGGGCGATGAGATGGCTCCGCTCAGCCGCACGGTCACGCAGGACCAGATCAGCGCGTACGCAGACGCCTCCGGGGACCACAACCCCATCCACGTCGACCCGGACTTCGCCCGCTCCGTCGGCCTCCCGGGGACCATCGCGCACGGGCTGCTCGACATGGCCATCCTGACCGAGGCGGTGGCGCGCTGGGCCGGCGGGTACGAGCAGGTGGCCTCCGTCGCCTGCCGGTTCTCCAAGCCACTGCTCCCCGGCGAGACCGTCACGTGCACGGGGCGTGTGGTGCAGATCGATGACGCAGAGGGGACCGCCACCCTGGACGTCGAGGCAGTCTCGAGCAGCGGCGAACGCGTACTCACCAATGGCCGGGCGACCGTCCGGCTTCCACGCGAGAGGGGTTAAGACGATGGGGTTCGACTTCAGTTTCACCCAGGAACAGGAGGAGATCCGCAAGCTCGCCTACGAGTTCGCGGTCAACGAGATGCGCCCGGTTGCCGCCGAGTACGACGAGAAGGAGGAGACGCCCTGGGCAGTGATGCACAAGGCGCACGACCTCGGGCTTGACGCCGCCAGCGGATTCCCGGAGCAGTACGGCGGCGGTGGGATCGACCTGATGAGTTCGCTGATCCTGACCGAGCAACTGGCCTGGGGCGACGCCGGTATCGGTGTCTCCATCAACGCCACCGGCCTGTGCGGTGCGGCGATCCTGGCGATGGGCACCGAGGAGCAGAAGCAGAAGTACATCAGCCAGTTCTGTGATCCCAAGGAGCTGCGCATCGGAGCAATGGGGCTCACCGAGCCGAACAGCGGCTCCGACTCGATGGCACTGGAGACGACCGCGACCAAGGTCGACGGAGGCTTCCTGCTCAACGGCACCAAGCAGTTCTGTACCAACGGCGGGATCGCCGACATCATGGTGGCGTTCGTCACCACCGACAAGTCGGCCGGCGCCGCCGCCATCGCCGGGTTCGTCATCGAGAAGGACACCCCGGGGATGCGCCAGGGGCGCAAGGAGTCGAAGCTCGGGGTGCGCGCCTCGCACACCGCCCAGGTCATCTTCGAGGACTGTTTCGTCCCCGAGGAGGCGCGGCTCGGCTTTGACAAGGAGGGCAACGCCACCGGTCCGGGCGCTATCGGCGCGCTGCTCATGCTGGAGGCAACCCGCCCGCTAGTGGCCGCCGGCGCCGTGGGCATCGCCCGCGCCGCCTACGAGTTCGCTCGTGACTACTCGCTCGAGCGCCACGCCTTCGGCAAGCCGATCGCGCGCCACGAGGCGATCGCCTTCAAGCTCGCCGACATGGCCACCGAGATCGACGCCGCCTGGTTGCTCACACTGCGTGCCGCATGGATGGCCCAGAACGGCATCCCCTTCGCGCGCGGCGAGGGGTCCATGGCCAAGCTGATGGCCGGCGACGTCGCCATGCGGGTGACCGTGGACGCCGTCCAGGTGCTGGGCGGCTACGGCTACGTCAAGGAGTACCCCGTGGAGCGCTTCATGCGCGACGCCAAGATCTACCAGATCTGGGAAGGTACCGCAGAGATCCAGCGCCTGGTGATCAGCCGCCTCATCCTCGGGGAGCGCAAGGCGCTGGCCGCGCGTCCGCGGGTCATCAAGGAGGACCCGCTCGCCGTCGAGGCGGTTGCTAGTTAAGCGAAGGGGAACAAGTCGAAGGGGGAACTTCGTTCCCCCCTCGATCACCCCCCTTCAGCGGTGTCCGCTCCGACGACGTGAAGTCGCCTGCGCTGACGGTCTTTATTGAGCGGCGCTGACGCGCTGGTGGCCTCGCTTGATCTCTGCTTCGGCTGCTCTTCTGCTGTCCCAGCCTCGTACCTGGCTTGCTTTGCCTGGTTCGACAACCCGTAATCCGCCGGGTACCGGGTGGCGGTGAACAGCTCGCGGTCGAGCCTGATGGCGCCGACGGAGGCGTCCCACTTAAACTTGTTGCGGCTCCCCTTGGGGACCTCGATGACGACGTCGACCTCGAGGTAGTCACTCATGCAGTTGGGAGCCTACGCCCTTGCCATGGGCTTGGCGATAATCGGCAGCTGTCCCACGCGCATGTGCATTTGGAGAGCGGGAGATGTTCGACCTCACCGGCAAGGTAGCCGTCGTCACCGGCGGCTCACGCGGCCTCGGCCGCGCCGACTGTCTTGCCCTCGGCCGCGCCGGTGCGGACGTCGTTGTGACCGACATCCTCATCGAGTCCGACCCCAACATTCAGCAGGCCGCAGAAGGCGCGAACTCGGCCCTCGCACAGCTGTTCACCTCGCAGCACGCGGTGTACTCCGAGCAGACCAGCGAGGACATCCGCGCGATGGGCCGCCGCTCCGCCGCCATGAAGATGGACGTCACGGATCGCGACCAGCTGGCCGAGGTTTTCGCCCAGGTCAAGAAGGAGTTCGGCTCCATCGACATCCTCGTCAACAACGCCGGCACTCTCGACCACATCGCGCAGATCGAGAACCAGAATGACGACCTGTGGGAGCGCGACCTCCGGGTCAACCTCACCGGCGCTATGCTCTGCACCAAGGCGGTGTGGCCGTACATGCGCGAGCAGAACTGGGGTCGCGTGATTTACATGGCGTCCGTTGCCGGCACCCTGGGTGGCTTTGGGCAGGCGTCGTACTCCACGACCAAGGCGGGCCTCATCGGGCTCGGCAAGTCGATGGCTCTGGAAGGTGCGCGCTACGGCATCACCGCCAACGTCATCGCGCCGGGAATCATCGGCACTGAGGCCTTCAAGGCGGGCAGCCCGAAGATGAACGACCGCATGGTGCTGCGCACCGCGTTGCGCACCGCCGGCGAGCCCGAGGACATCGCCCACGCGATCTGTTTCCTCGTGTCACCGGAGGCGCGCTACATCACCGGGCAGGTGCTCACCGTCGCCGGAGGCATCGATCTCTTCGTCTACTAGCGCAGCGGTGATGACCCGGCCGCGGTCCGACCAGCTCGAGGTCGGCGTCACCTACTGGCCGGCGGCGGTTGGCCCCTACATGTGGCACGAGTTCCCGGTGGACACAGTGCGACGCGACCTGGCGGCGATCGCCTCGCGGCGGATCCCAATGGTGCGGGTGATGCTCAGCTGGGACGCGTTCATGCCGACCGACCGCGCGCCCAATCCACACCGCATGCGCGACCTCGAGACACTGCTCACCGCGGCACGCGAGCTCCAGCTGCAGGTCGTGCTCACCTTGTTCGCGCAGTCGATCGGCGACTGCGTGATGCTGCCCGCCTACGCCATCGACCGGCGCGCGCCTCGCCGCGGGGTGCGCTGCGTGACCGACGCACGAACGGTCGACGGCGGGCCGCGCGACATCTACAAGGATCCGCTAATGCTGGAGGTGCAGGTGCGCTGGCTCGACGCCCTGCTCGCCGGTTTCGCGAGCCACCCGGCGGTCGCCGCCTGGGACCTCGGCCATGACCCTGCCACCACCGTGAGGCCGGCGCGAATCGTCGACATGGTGGAGTGGGCGGCGCTGCTGGCAGAGCGCGTGCACGCGCAGGACGAGCGGTGCCGGCTCACGCTGGGCCAGGGGGACTTGGTGCGTGGCCGCGCGGTCCGGCTGGGCGCCATTGCCGAGCATGTGGACGAGCTCGGCCTGGTGGTGCGCCCGCAGCGGCTCCCGTTGCCGGGGGAGCCGCTCGACCCGGATCGGGCGATGTTCGTCGCAGAGCTCGCGCAGGCACTCGCGGGCGGCTCCGCGCCGCTGGTGATCGAGCTCGGCGTCGCGTCGGGCGACGTCGACGCCGATCAGGAATCCGACGCCGTCGTGGACCATGTCACCGCCCCTGCTGAGCTTGCCGGGCGCCGCTGCGACGAGATGCTCCAACGCCTCATCACCTCAGGTGTCGCCGGCCTGCATTCCGCCGCGTGGTCCGACTGGGGTGAACGCCTGTTGGCGGCTCCGCCAGGCGACCGCCGGCCGTGGCTGACGCGGCTGGGTATCCTTGACGGCGCTGGGGTTTCCAAGCCCCTCGCGCAGGCTTGGGAATCGGTTGTGAGTCGGGAGCGGACGGTCGCGCCGCACTCCCCGTATCCCGCGAGCATCGACGTCGAGTCATACTACGCCAACCTCCCCGACTCACTACGCGACCTGCACGCCTCGTGGCGGGGCGATCGGAGTGACAGGCCTGCTATTCTCGACTGAGCGTCGACACGGAACGGTCACTCCGCTCGCGGTCACGCTCTCGGTCGCGTTGATCGCAGGTCTCCGGCACTGACCCGGGGCGTCCCTGCATGGGTCGGTCACGCGAGCGTGTGCTTGTTCGATGTCAGCACGAGTCCTGGAGGACCACAAGTGCCCGCTGGCCGTATCAAGATGATCAGTCCCGACCGCGGTTTCGGTTTCGTCCGCGGTGATGACGGGTCGGAAGCGTTCTTCCACCGCACCGAGCTCACCACCGTCGACTTCGACAGCCTCGAAGAGGGCGAGTCCGTGACGTTCGAGGTGGTCGACAGCCCCAAGGGGCCGCGCGCTCGCAACCTGCAGAAGGTTGGCTGAGCAGATCGCCTAGCGCGATCCGAAAAGAGGAGAGCTGGCGCTCTCCTCTTTTTCTTTGTCTGCGTCCACCGGCTCGCCGCGCCCGTCGAGCTCCAGCATCCGCAGCGTGGCGGCGTGCACCCGCTCGCGGTCCAAGCCGCGCAACCGGATGATCACCTGGCGCGCCTCGGTCTGCGGGTAGGACCCCGCAGCGACCTCGGGAAACTCCTCGGCCAGGCGGCGCATCGGCGTGTACAGCTCGGCCTCGGGGACGCCCCGGTAGCGCACCTCGACTACCAGCGACGCGGTGCCGCCAGCGAAGAACCGCGGGATCAACTCCTCCTGGACGATGGTGGTGAACTCGCGCGGCACCCCGGGCAGGATGAACAGCCAGCGATCCGGCGCCAGTTCGTACGCCATCGGCGGTGCCATGCCGCGACGGTTGGCCAGAACCAGGCCGCCGGCCGGGACCATCGCGCAGCGCCTGTTGCCCTCGCTGACCACATCGTCGGCCACCCAGCCGGCAGCATGCATGCGCGCCACGATGGCGGTGATGCTGGCCAGCGCGATGGGGTTCTCCTCGAGAGGGCGGCCGAGAGCGCCGGCCACGGCCTCGAAGGTGCGGTCGTCGGGTGTCGGTCCGATGCCACCGCACACCACCACCCGGGTCACGCCGCCGTCGGACACTGCCCGCTGGATGGCGTCGGCGACATCCTCAAGGCGGTCGGCCACCACCTCGATGCGACGCACCGGGAAGCCCGCGGCGAATGCGCGGGCGGCGAGGAAGGCGGAGTTGGTGTCCTGGGTGTGCCCGGAGAGCACCTCGTCGCCGACGGCGATGATCACCGTCGCAGGCGTCTCTGCCATCGGTTCGAGCCTACACGGCGAGCGTCGCGTCAGGGTCCCTGCTGGCTACAATGCCGCCGCTACTCCATCGGCGGTCGCCACGCGCAGTGCCGCTTGCTAGGAAGGACCACATGACGATCAATGTCCTGCTGCCCATCGCCGCCGCCGGCGTTCTGGGGCTCGCATACGCGGTCTACCTCATCTTCTGGGTGCTCCGCCAGCCCGAGGGCAACGAGCGGATGCGCGAGATCGCCCTGGCCATCCAGGACGGCGCCAAGGCGTACCTCAACCGGCAGTACACGATCATCGCCGCGATCGGGGCGGTCATCTTTGTCTTCCTGCTCTTCTCGCTCGGCTGGCAGACAGCCGTTCTCTTCCTGCTCGGCGCAGCTCTGAGCGCGGCCGCCGGCTACGTGGGCATGAACATCGCGGTGCGCAGCAACCTGCGCACCGCGGAGGCCGCTCGCGGTGGCCTCCAGCCGGCTCTGCGCATGGCCTTCAGGGGTGGCGCCGTGACCGGCCTCATGGTTGTCGCATTCGGATTGATTGGCGTCGTCATCGCCTACGGGCTCTTCCAGAACATCGACTACATCGTCGGCTTCGCCTTCGGCGCATCGCTGATCTCGGTGTTCGCGCGGCTCGGCGGTGGCATCTACACCAAGGCTGCCGACGTCGGCGCGGACCTGGTCGGCAAGGTGGAGGCGGGCATCCCCGAGGACGACCCGCGCAACCCCGCCGTCATTGCCGACAACGTGGGTGACAACGTCGGCGACTGCGCCGGCATGGCCGCCGACCTCTTCGAGACGTACGGCGTCACGGCGGTCGCGGCGATGCTGCTCGGCGGCCTCCTCTACAAGGGCACGACCGGCCACAGCCTGGCGTTCATCATGTACCCGCTGATCCTCGGTGCGATCAGCATCGTCGCCTCGATCATCGGCACGTGGTTCGTGAAGATCCCTCGCAACGGCTGGATCATGGGGGCCCTGTACAAGGGCCTGATCGCGGCGGTGGTGGTGGCCATCCCGCTCTTCTACCTGGCCACCCGCCTGCTCGACAACAACGGCGAGTTCAACAACACCGCCTTCACCGCCGGCGCCAACAACCTCTTTTGGTGCGCGGTCATCGGGATCGTCATCACCGTGCTGATCGTGGCTATCACCGAGTTCTTCACGGGCTCGCAGTTCTGGCCGGTTCGGACCATCGCACGCGCCTCGCAAACCGGCCACGCCACCAACATCATCGCCGGTCTGGCCATCGGCATGGAGGGCACCGCCATCCCGGTGCTGGTCATCGGCGTCGGCATCCTGGCGTCGGCAGCGCTCGCCGGTCTGTACGGGATCGCCATCGCCGCCATGGCCATGCTGTCGATGACCGGCATCGTCGTCGCCATCGACTCATACGGGCCCATCACCGACAACGCCGGCGGCATCGCCGAGATGGCCGATCTTCCCGAGTCGGTGCGCAACGTCACTGACCCTCTGGACGCGGTTGGCAACACCACCAAGGCCGTGACCAAGGGCTACGCGATCGGCTCGGCCGGGCTCGCCGCGCTGGTGCTGTTCGCCAGCTACACCGACGTGCTCAAGAACCACCACGGCGGGGTGCCGTTCAGCTTCGATCTCTCGCTCAGCAACGGCGTCGTCATCGTCGGGCTCTTCCTCGGCGGGATCATGCCCTTCCTGTTCGGAGCTCTCTGCATGCTGGCGGTGGGACGCGCGGCCGGCGGCGTTGTCGTCGAGGTGCGCCGCCAGTTCCGCGAGATCCCCGGCATCATGGATGGCACCGGCAAGCCGGAGTACGCGCGTTGCGTGGCGCTGGTGACGGCCGCGGCGCAGCGCGAGATGATCATCCCGGGGCTGCTCCCGGTGGCGGCGCCGCTGCTCGTCGGCTTCATCCTGGGACCACAGGCGCTGGGCGCGATGCTGCTCGGCACCATCGTGGTCGGGCTCTTCGTGGCGTTGCAGATGACCACCGGCGGTGGCGCCTGGGACAACGCCAAGAAGTACATCGAGGACGGCCATTTCGGCGGCAAGGGAACCGACACCCACGCCGCCGCGGTCACCGGCGACACGGTGGGTGATCCCTACAAGGACACGGCCGGACCGGCGATCAATCCAATGATCAAGGTGATGAACATCATCGCCATCCTCGCGGCCCCCACCATCGCACTGCACCACCTGCTGTACTGAGGCGCGGCGGCATCGAACCGCCACTGGGGACGGACGTGGACGAGTACCAGCTCGAGATCCAGTCGATCCGCTCGACCCTCAACCGGCTACGCGCCGACGAAGCCGATCCCGAGCTGATCGAGGAGTACGAGGCCGAGCTGCGCATCCTCATGGCTCTGTACGCGGCTGCCATGGAGACGCTCGAGGTTGGCCGGAACGACGCACGCCTGCGCACCGTTCTCGCCGAGCTGGAGTACGGGGAGTGGACGATGGAGAACGTGTACTCGTTCGTGTACGACGCCGCGCTGGACATGGACGAGTCCGGACACGACCTCGCGGCCCGCGTCGGCCAGACGGACTTCGTGGGAGCGCTGCTCGCCGCGACTGAGTAGCCCGCGGTCAGCGAGCGCCCGCGGCCTCCAGCGCGGCCTCGGACTCGTCTCCTTCCACAGGCGCCCGAGCGGGGATCTTCTTGCCGGGGTTGAGGATCCCCGTCGGATCGAACGCCCGCTTGATGCGGCGCATCAGGGCAACCTGGTCGGAGCCGAGCTGGCGCTCGACGAATGCCAGCTTGGCCGTGCCCACCCCGTGCTCCCCGCTCAGCGAGCCGCCCATCGACAGCACCGTCTCGAAGAGCTGCTCGGCGGCTGCCGCGGCGTTGAGCCGGTCACCGGGCACCCGGGGGTCGATGAGGAAGGTGGTGTGAATGTTGCCGTCGCCAAGGTGGCCGAAGTTGACCACGCCGAGCGCGTTATCCAAGCCGATCTCGCGGCTTCGCGCGACCAGCTCGGAGACACGGTCGCGCGGGACCACGACGTCCTCGTTGACCTTGCCGATCTGCACCTTGGCCACCGCAGCGCTCACCGACTTGCGCAGCTTCCACAGGCGGGCGGCCTCCTCCGCGCTGGTGGCGTGGTCGAGGGTGCGGGCGCCGCTCTGGACCAGCGCCGCACGCACCGCCTCAGCGTGCCCGTTGACCTCGCTGGAGCTTCCCTCCACCTCGACGATGAGCAGCGCGCCGGCCCCCGGTGCCACGTCGCCCGCCCCGGTGGCGGCGATGGCGTCGAGCGCGGCGCGGTCGAGGAACTCGAGAGCAGCGGGCACGATGCCGGACTCGGTGATCGCCGCCACAGCGGCCGACGCCGCGTCCATGTCATCGAAGGTGCCGGCCAGGGTGGCCCGCGCCGCCGGGGCGGGGATGAGGCGGAGCAGCACTTCGGTGACCACCGCCAGGGTTCCCTCCGAGCCACACAGCAGCGGGATCAGCTGTGGTGCGTCGGCGCCTTCGCCGAGCCGCGCCACCCGGCCGTCGGCGAGCACGACGGTCAGCCCGGCGACGAAGTCGACGGTGGTGCCGTAGCGCAGGGTGTGCGGGCCGGCGGCGTTGCAGGCGACGTTGCCGCCGATCGTCGAGGTGGTCGATGAGCCGGGGTCGGGCGGGTAGTACAGACCGGCAGCGGAGGCGCGCGCGTGGATCGCCGCGGTGACCAGGCCGGCTTCCACCGCGATCCGCTGCGCCTCTGTTTCGAGCGCTCGCACGGCGGTCATCCGGCAGAGGTTGAGGATCACGCCGCCGTCGGCCGACGCCCCGCCGGCGTAGCCGGTGCCGGCGCCGCGCGGGGTCACCGCCACGCCGTGCGCCGCGCAGACCGCGACCACACCTGACACCTCGTCCGTGGACGCTGGGAACACAATCGCTTCGGCGAGCCGTCGCATCCCGGAGGCGCCGTAGGCGTCGTACCCGTACGCCGCGAGGTCGGCGGGACGGGTGTAGACGTGCGGCGTGCCCACCTGCCGTTCCATGTCACGGAGGACGTCGCGGCTCAGCATAGGTCGCCATTCTATTCACAGGAGGGCGATGCGCCCTCCTCGACGTCCCGGCTGAGCCGTGCGGTCTCACCTCCC
Source organism: Candidatus Aeolococcus gillhamiae (assembly GCF_016464765.1). NCBI lineage: Bacteria > Bacillati > Candidatus Dormiibacterota > Candidatus Dormibacteria > Candidatus Aeolococcales > Candidatus Aeolococcaceae > Candidatus Aeolococcus > Candidatus Aeolococcus gillhamiae. The sequence goes on from NZ_JAEKNS010000078.1 coordinate 34,146, forward strand.
TCTCGGCCCGATGAATCGCGCCGGGCTCACGTTTCGCTCGCGAGCCCCACTGACATGCCCGTCAGGGCAGGCGACTTCATGTCGCCGGAGTTGACACCGCACGATGGGGGTGCCCGAGGGGAACGAAGTTCCCGCCTCGAATGCCTCTGCCATACTCGAACGCGAATGAGTGACGCCTCGCCGCCGACGGTGCTCGAGCAGGCGCTCGCCACCGTCGTCGATCCCGAATTGCGCCGGCCGATGCTGGAGCTCGGCATGCTCCGCGACCTTCGCGTCGAGGGATCGGTGGCGCACATGCGCGTCGTCCTGACCACCCCCGCGTGCCCCCTCAAAGACCAGATCCGCGGCTCTCTCGAGGCGGCGGTCATCGGCACCGTGCCAGACATCCAGTCGATCGAGATCACGTGGGACGCCAACGTCACCTCCACCCGCGGCCTCCCCGGCCGCCAGGAGATCCCGGGCGTGCGCAACGTGCTGGCCGTCAGCGCCGGCAAGGGCGGCGTGGGCAAGACCACCGTCAGCGTCAACACCGCGATCGCGCTCAGCCTCACCGGTGCCCGCGTCGGCCTGCTCGACGCCGACGTGTACGGACCGAATGTGCCGATCATGATGGGGATCACCGCCCAGCCCGAGCCGGGCGCGTCCAACCGCATCAGCCCGCTGACCGCGTACGGCATCAAGGTGATGTCGTTCGGCACCATTCTCAAGCCCGGCCAGCCGGTGATCTGGCGCGGTCCCATGCTCGCCAAGGGCCTGCGCGAGTTCCTCTACGAGGTGGAGTGGGGCGAGCTCGACTACCTCGTCGTCGACCTCCCACCGGGCACCGGTGACGTCCAGCTCAGCCTCGCGCAGAGCGTCCCCATGACGGGCGCTGTGATCGTCACCACCCCGCAGGACGTGTCGCTCGCCGACGTCAGCCGCGGCATCGAGATGTTCGCGCAGGTCAAGGTTCCTGTTCTCGGCATCGTCGAGAACATGAGCGGCTTCGTCTGCGCGCACTGCGGTGAGACGACCGACATCTTCGGCAGCGGCGGCGGCCGCGACCTCGCTCAGAAGTACGACGTGCCCTTCCTCGGCGCGATCCCGCTCGACCCGCGCATCCGTCTTGGCGGGGGCGACGGCCAGCCGCTCATGGCCGCGGCCCCCGACAGCACCGTCGGCGGAGTCTTCAGGGAGGTCGCGGCCCACATCGCCGGGCGGGTGAGCCAGGAGAACTTCGCCAGCACCGCGGGGCCAGTGATGCCCTCCGGTCCGCGCATCCCACTCCGCCCGTAGTCACCGTGGCGACGCCGCGCGTTGCTCCACGCGCCGTCACCACGCACTCGGCGCTGGAAGTCGGCGCGGTGATGGTCGCGGTCGAGGCGGCGGAGTCACGAGGCGCCGCGCCGTCCCGATGGCTGCTGATCGCGCTGGCGGTCGGCGCGTTCATCAGCATGGCCGACGCGACCATCGTCGCCGTCGGGTTGGACCCGCTCGTGCACCACTTCGGGGTGCCGCTCAGCGCCGGCCAGGAGGTGCTCAGCGTGTACCTGGTGGCGATCACCGCGACGCTGCCGACCCTCGGACGGCTCGGCGATCGCTTTGGCCGCCGGCGCGTCTACCTGAGCGGGTTCGCGGTCTTCGCGCTGGGATCGGCGGCGGCCGCGCTGGCACCGTCGTTCGGGCTGCTGCTCACCGCCCGGGCGGTGCAGGCGGTCGGCGGTGGTGTGCTCACCGCAGGCAGCCTGTCGCTCATCGCCCAGTGGGCGCCGCGAGGCCGCACCGGGCGCTCCGTCGCCGTACTGGTGATCACCCAGGCGCTCGCAGGCCTGGCGGGGCCTCCGCTGGGCGGGATCCTCGTCGCTGTCGGAGGCTGGCAGGCGATCTTCTGGGCGGGACTGCCGATGGCCGCCGTCGGTGCTGGCCTGGCGCTGCGGTTCGTGCCGGCCGGCGAGGAGCGCCGCACCGTGCGCCTCGATGTCGCCGGCTCGGTCCTGACGGCGACGCTGCTGCTCGGCATCGGCGCCGGTATCGCCTCGATCGGGGGGCCGGTGGTCGGCACGGCGGGCCCGGAGGTGTGGTTCTCGGTGGCCTGGGTCAGCCTGCTCCTGCTGGTGCCCACCGAGCTCATCGCCCGGCGGCCGGTCATCGACGGCCGGCTGCTGCGCAACCCTCGCTTCGCGGCCGCGACCATGGCGACGCTGCTGAGCACGGGTACCCTGATGTCCTGCTTCGCGGTGCTGCCCTTCTGGCTCGAGCAGGCCCACGGCACCGCCCCGATCGTCGCCGGTCTGGCGTTCGTGCCGATTGCGGTCGGTATCGGTGTCACCTCGCGCAGCGGGGGAAGGCTCGCTGACTCGGGACGGACCCGGCGCGCCACCGCTGCGGGGATGGGGCTCGCCGCGGCGGGTTTCGCGTGCGCGGCGATCGCTGCCCACACCGACGCCTGGTGGTTGCTGCTCATCGGCATGCTCGTGCTCGGGCTGGGCAACGGGTTCTTCTCATCGCCGAACACGTCGGCGGCGATCCGGGTGGCTCCGCGCGACGCGCTCGGCAGCGCCGCGGCCTTCCTGTCTACGGCACGCAACGCCGGGGTGATCATTGGGCTCGCGGTCACCGGTGCCGTGTACACAGCGACGGTGCACGGCACGTCCAGCGCCGACGGCGTGGCCACGGGCACGTTCGCGGTTGCCGCCCTCGTGTGTCTGCTGGTCGCGGCGCTCACCGGCCGTGCCTATCGCAGCACGTGATGAGCGACTAGCCCAGCACCTCCTGGATGGCGCGGTGCAGCGCCGGGATGGCGGCGACGTCGTCGGTGAAGACGCGCACCAGCTGGTTGTGCTGGGGCAGGCGGGCGATCATCTCAGCGGTGTGGGTCCGCTCCACGGTTCCCTTAATGGGGTCGTACATGGCGACGAACCCGTGGTCGGCCATGGGGTTTTCCGGCGCGATCTTGGCCGAGACAACGTCCACCTGGACGCGCGCACGCGCGGCAACCTCGGGGACAGCGTCGAGGAGGCGCTGTTGCAAGGTCGACAGATCGATGCCGCGGTGGGCGATGGTCTCGTAGGCGAGGTGCCAGTGCAGGTCACGGCGGAGCAGCCTGCCCCAGGCGTCACCGAGTCGGTGTTCCTCGGTGCCGGCGGGTGCGCGCAGCCAGCGCTGCGCTGCCTCGAGCACGGACCAGTCGTTGAGCTGGAGGTACGCGTCGCGATTCTCCAGCGGGTTGCCGGGGAGGAGAAGGTTGATGGTGTCGGCGAAGATCTCGTGCATCGAGAGGTCGAAGCGACGGCCGGTGCGGTGGTGGTAGACCTGCGTGTACATGTAGAGTCGAGACGCCAGGAACATCTGCAGCGCCCCAGAGGCGTGCATGTGCAACACCATCGTGTCACCGGCGATGAAGGAGTAGTGGATGAGCCTCTGCACGTCCACCGGGCCCAGCGAGATGCCGCACATGTATGCGTCACGGCGCACGTAGTCGAGGTTGTCGACAGTGGCCGGCCCGCAGAGGATGGGCTTGCACGCGCGCAGCCAGCCGGGTGGTTCATAGCCCTCGATGCTGGCGTCGGCCATCACCCACGCCACCCAGCGCGGGTCGACGCGCTCGCCCGCTTCGAACACGCCTGACGGCGAGGCGCGCAGCGAGCCGATGAGGTCGGCGAGCTCGGTCTCCACCAGCGACCGGCCGATGACCTCGTGGTCGATATCCCATTGGGCCAGCACCTCCTGGTCGAAGAAATGCCCGAAGGGACCGTGGCCGACATCGTGGAGCAGCCCGGCGAGGCGCAGCGTCTCCTCGACGCAGGCCGGCGAAGGCGCGTCCGGAAACGCCACCCGCAGGGACGCGTCGACGCGGCGTGCGAACAGGCTGGCCAGGTGCATGGCACCGAGCAGGTGGACGAACCGCGAGTGCTCAGCGGACGGGAACACCCACCACGCCGACTGCAGCTGGTGGATCCGGCGCAGCCTCTGCAACCAAGGCGTGTCGAGCAGGTTGCGCTCTCCCGGCTGCGTCGAGGTGCCTTTGGTGATCTCGATGTAGCCGTACAGTGGGTCAGCGATCAGGTTGACCTCGCGGAAGCGGTCCGCCGCGGACAGCGCCCCGCTAGCCACCGAACCTCGACATCTCTGGGCTCACCTCCCACTCGTTGACGCAGGCGGTCTTTATACGCCACACGTGCGTTCCCGCAGGAAGCGCGCGCGTGACGGTCGGCGATGATGCAGGGGTGCAGGCATCACCCACCCTCGCGGGACTGGCCGTCACCGCCGACGCCATCGCCGCGACCTCCTCGAAGCGGGCCAAGGTCCGGCTTCTCGCCGATCACCTCGTCGGACTCGACCTCCCGCACCTGCTCCGGGCCACCCGCTACTTCGCGGGGCGCGTGTTCCCACCCGGCGATCAGCGCACCCTCAACGTCGGCGGCGCAGCGCTCTCGAAGGCGCTCCGCGAGGTCGCGGGTGTCGACGACGCTGCCCTCAGCGCGGCCTACCGCCGCCACGGGGACGCTGGTGACACTACCGCCGACGTGCTCAGCGCGCGGCGGCCGGCGGCGTACCAGGGCGTCGACATCCTCGACATCGATCAGGCCTTCGGCGCCATCGCTTCGGCCGCCGGTCCCAGGGCACGCGAGACCGCGCTGGCCGAGCTTCTGCGGCGCTGCTCACCTGACGAGGGCCGCTACGTCGTGAAGCTGGTGACCGGGGACATGCGCATCGGGCTGCGGGAGGGCCTTGTCGAGGAGGCGATCGGCATCGCGTTCGGGCGCCCTGCGGCGGACGTGGCGCGCGCGGTGATGCTGCGCGGCGACCTCGGCGAGGTGGCCTGCCTGGTGGCGCGCGGCGAAACTGTGGATCGCCCGCGGTACTTCTCGCCGCTCCGTTTCATGCTGGCGTCACCGGTTGCCGACGCGGCGGAGGCGGTGCGCCGCTTGGGCGACGACGTATGGGTTGAGGACAAGTACGACGGAATCCGCTGTCAACTGCACCACAGCGGCGTGCGCGTGGCCCTGTACAGCCGCGACCTCAACGAGGTAACCGAACAGTTCCCCGAGGTCGCTGAGGCCGCCGCGGACACGGCCGACGTCATCCTCGACGGCGAAATCCTCGCGTTCCGCGACGGGAGAGTGCTCCCGTTCCACGACCTGCAGACGCGACTCGGACGCCGCAACCCCTCGCAGGCGGCGCGCGACGCGGTTCCGGTGATCTACGTCGCATGGGACGTATTGCTGCACGGCGAGGCATCGCTGCTCGACACGCCGCTGCGCGAACGCCGCAGACGACTCGAGGCACTCTCGCTCGGCGACGGCTTCGCGCTCGCCCACCTCGAGCCCGCGGTCGGGGCCACGGCGGTCGACGAGCGCTTCGCGGACGCGCGGGCACGCCGCAACGAAGGATTGATGCTCAAGGACCCTGATTCGGCGTACACGCCGGGACGTCGCGGCCTGGCCTGGCTCAAGCTCAAGCGACCCCTGGACACACTCGACGTCGTCGTGGTGGGCGCGGAGTGGGGCCACGGCAAGCGTCGCGGGGTGCTCAGCGATGTGACCTTCGCGGTGTGCAACGCCGAAGGCGACCTCGTCACCGTCGGCAAGGCGTACACCGGGCTAACCGACGCAGAGATCCTCGAGATGACCGCGCTGCTGCTCGACATCACCATCGAGGACCGTGGTCATTACCGCACCGTGCGCCCCCAGATCGTCCTCGAGGTCGCCTTCGACGCAGTGCAGCGTTCGTCACGCCATCGCTCCGGCTACGCGCTGCGCTTCCCGCGCATCGCGCGCTGGCGGCACGACAAGCCCATCGAGGAGATCGACACGCTGGAGCGTGTCGCCGCCCTCGCGGAGAGCCAGGCGCACGAGCGCGAGCAGCTCGTCGACCCGGCCGGCTGAGCGCCGGTCAACCGGCCGGGAAGAAGGAAGCGAAGAGCTCGGGGGTGTCCATGGCCGGGACGCCCACCTGCTGGAAGGTGCTGAAGCGAGCGCGCAAGGCGGCGTACTGCGCCGCCAGCGCAGGATCGCCGTAGGCCTCGGTGGGATCCCACGGGTGCAGGTAGCGCACCTCGGTGATGCCGGCCTGGAGCATCTCCTTGAGGCACCCGAAGCAGGGTTGCGTGGTGGAGGTCAACGAGGCACCGAGCGTCTGCTGTCCGAACCGGGCGGCGGTGAGGATTGCGTTCTGCTCAGCGTGCACGCAGACGCAGATGTCGTAGGCGCCACCGCGGAGCGCGGTGTTGGTGTCGCGCTGCGAGCAGCGATGGCAGCCACCCTCGCTGCAGTTGGGCATCCCGAACGGCGTGCCGTTGTAGCCGGTGCTCACCACCCTGCCCTCGCGCGTGATCACCGCGCCGACGCGGCGGCCGAGACAGTCCGCCCGGCTGCGCGCTGCCAGGGCGATCAGCAGGAAGTAGAGATTCTTGTCGGGCCGGGGGGTCGCGCCGGAGACCACCCCGGTTGCTGCGCCGCTGCTCACCACTCCACCCTAGCGCGGAGCCGCCGCCTGGCGACACGACGGGGTAGGCTGTCGGCCCGCGGGCGGGTAGCTCAGCCGGTTAGAGCACGGGGCTCATAACCCCAGGGTCGCAGGTTCGAATCCTGCCCCGCCCACGTTC
>NZ_JAEKNS010000137.1:0-15245 GCF_016464765.1 Candidatus Aeolococcus gillhamiae
AGGAGAAGCGGCATTGACAAAGCTGTCAGCCGCACCGTCAAACGCGTGAGTCGTCGCGCCAACAGTGGTGGAGGCGACCTACTGAAAGCGGTGCAGGGGCTCGTCAAGGCCCTCCCCGTCAACGAGCTCGAGAAGAGACTCGCCGGACTCGAGAAGAGCGTGTCGCGCCTCGAAGGTGAGATTCGCAAGGCAGCACGGCGCGTCGTCGGCGGCACCGCCAAGCGTGCCACCACCGCCAAGCGCCGGACCACCCGCAAGGCCACGTCCGCGAAGCGGACCACCACGCGCCGCGCCGGCGCCACGAAGCGGACGGCCAAGCGCCGTACCGGAGCAGCCAAGCGCACCGCCACCCGCAAGGCGACATCCGCCAAGCGGACCGTCCGCCGCCGCGCCACGGGCGCCCGCAAGTCGGTCGCGAAGCGCGCCACCACGGCGAAGCGCACCGCCACCCGCAAGGCGACCTCGGCTCGTCGCAAGACCGCCGCGAAGCGCACCGGCGCCCGCAAGTCGACCGCCAAGCGCACCACCGCGCGCAAGTCGACCGCCAAGCGCATCGGCGCCCGCAAGTCGACCACCAAGCGCACCACCGCGCGCAAGTCGACCGCCAAGCGCACCGGCGCCCGCAAGTCGACCGCCAAGAGGGCAACCGCGCGCAAGTCGACCGCCAAGCGCCCCACCGCCAAGCGCGTGGGCGCACGTCGCGGTGCCATCGCCTCGGCGCCGGCAGCGGCAGCGTCGACGCCCGCCACTCCAGTCATCAGCTGACGTCGTCGTCAGAGAGGAAGGCCCCGCCGCAAGGCGGGGCCTTTTCTTTGTCTCCCGGGACTTCAGCCCGCCGCGGTCAGCCGGCCGGCGAAGAACCCGCTGAGGACGTCCGCAGCGCGACCCACCGCAGCGCGGTCGAGGTCGCGATGGGTGACGCAGCGCACCCTGTGGTCGCTGAGCGCGTGGATCAGCACCCCGTCGTGAGCGGCCGCGTCGACCACCTGCTGGGCGGGGACGTCGGTGTCGAGCATGACCATGTTGGTGGGCACCGCCACCTCGACGACGCTCACCCCCGGAGTGCCGCGCAGGGCGGCGGCGAGCACGGCGGCGTTGGCGTGGTCCTCGGCGAGGCGGTCGATGTTGTGGCTGAGCGCGTGCAGGCCGGCGGCGGCGAGGATGCCCGCCTGGCGCATACCGCCGCCGAGCCGCTTGCGCCACAGCCGCACCTCGGTGATGCAGGCGGCGTCGCCGCTCACCACCGAGCCGACCGGCGCACCGAGACCCTTGCTGAGGCACACGGAGACGGTGTCGCAGGCGCTCACCAGGCGGGTGGGATCGACGCCGAGCGCGACGGCGGCGTTGAACAGCCTGGCCCCGTCGCAGTGGACACGCAGGCCGGCGCCGTGGGCCACGCCCGCCGCCGCGGCCATCGCGTCGGCGGACACCGCCATCCCGGCGCGCGCTCCATGCGTATTCTCGAGCCAGAGCAGGCGCGCCACCGGGTGATGGATGTCCGGCACGCGCAGCACAGCGGTCACCTGGGCGGCCGCCGGAGCTCCACCGACAGCATCGACGGTGCTGATCATCACCCCGGCGATCGCACCAGCGCCACCGGCCTCGTTGAGCACCACGTGCGACTGCGAGTCGACGATCACGTCGTTGCCGGGGCGGGTCTGCGCGCACAGCGACGCCAGGTTGCCCATGGTTCCGCTGGGGACGAACACTGCCGCCTCCTTGCCCAGCCGCGAGGCCACCTCCTCCTCGAGCCGGTGGACGGTGGGATCCTCGCCCCACACGTCGTCGCCCACCTCCGCGCGCGCCATCACCGCGCGCATCTCCCCGTCGGGGGTTGTGAAGGTGTCACTGCGCAGATCGACGGGGGCGGATGACGGTGACATTGCTGGGACCCTCCATGGCGTGCCGATCGCCGGCCATGCACACGCGGTTGCGACCGCGGTGCTTCGCATCGTAGAGGGCTGCGTCCGCGGTCGCCAGCAATTCGGTTGCGGTTGTGGTGTCCTCCGGGTACGCGGCGCCGCCCACGCTGACCGACACGGACACGTTGTTGCGACCGCCGTCGATGGGCACGAGCATCGCCTCAGCCGCGCCGCGGATCTTCTCGGCGACGCGGCGGGCGTCGACGGCGGCGGTGTTGGACATGACCACGATGAACTCCTCACCACCGTAGCGGGCGGCGAGGTCGGCCCGACGGATGCTGCCCACCAGCGTCTGCGCGAAGCCGCTGAGCACGGCGTCCCCGACGGGATGGCCGTACGTGTCGTTGACCCGCTTGAAGTGGTCGAGGTCGATGACCAGGATCGCCAGCGGCGTGTTGAGCCGCTCGGCGAGGGCGACCTGCTGGCCGAGGTAGTCGATGAGGAAGCGGTGGTTGTAGAGCCCGGTGAGGTCGTCCGTGCTCGCCTGACGCTGCATCATGGCGATGAATCGGTAGCGCTCCAGGGACAGCGCCACCTGCTCGGCAGAGCTCGCCACCAGGGAGGCGTCGCTGTTGGTGAACCCGCCCGCGGTGCGGGCGATGCCCAGGACGCCGAGGACGTTGCGGCCCATGCGCAGCGGTGCTGTGCAGAACTCGAGCAGGCCGCTCTGTGCCTCCGCGCTGCCTGCGCCGGCGCCGACGAGCACCGCGTCGGGACCGAGGTGGCGGTATGCGGCGCCGATGGGGCCCTCGGCGCCGAGGAGGGTGGCGACGTCGCCCTCGACGGAGGTGCCCTCGGTGACCGCGAAGCCGTCGGCCATCTCGGAGCCCTGCACCAGGATGAACGAGGCGTCCGCCCCCGCGGAGGCGCGCAGCTGCGCGCACACCTCACTGAGCGCGGTCTCCAGCGGCTGCGGTGAGTTGAGCTCGCTGGCGATCGCGGCGCGGGCGCGCGCACCGTTAATCGTGGCTCGCAGCTGGCGGCGCATCGCCTCGAAGCTCGCGGCGAGACGGCCGATCTCGTCGTTGGCGATGTGCGGCACCGGCACGTCGTACTCGTCGCGGGCCAGCGCGGCGACGGCGCGGTCGAGACGGCGCAGCGGTCGCTGCAGGTCGGTCTGCACCACCAGGACGATGAAGAACATCGCGACCACGATCAGGCCGAGGAGGATCGCGGTCGGCTGCCAGAAGGTGGTCACCGCCGAGACCGGCGTGGTGACCAGGATGGAGTAGCCCGCGCCGAGCGGCTGTGCGTCGGCGCCAGCCTCGCGCCCTCCCACAGCGACCACCTGGGCGCCGGCGTCCGGCCCGAGAACAGCGACGACACCGCTGTCGAGGTTGCCTCCCAGGGTCACCTGCTGGTCCACCACGCTGCTGCCCGCCGAGACCACGCGGTTGGCGCGCACCACGGCGATCCCCGCGGGGTCGGCCGAGGTGGTGATGGTGCCGTCGAGCGCGCGGAGGAAGGCGGCGTCGATGGGACGGGCGATGAAGACGTTCTCGGTCGTGCCGGTGACGCCCGCCGACGCGATCAGCCACGGCGTGCCGTCAGGCCCAGCGACGACGAGCGGCGCGGACCCCAACGAGCCGACCAGTGCCCGGACGACGGCGTCGCTTGCCGGCCGCGGTGTTCCGGCGCTGACGGCGATGTCGGCGAGTGGTCCGCTCGCGCCGACGATGTCGGACGGGGTGTTGACCTGCGAGTAACGGCGCAGGGTGCTCCGCAGCGTCGCCGTGTCACGGGCGGTGAGCGGCGCCGCCAGCTCCTGTGACATGCCCGAGGCAAATGACGCCAGCGAGCGCTGCTGCCCGCCGATGAGGTTGACGACGATGCCCGCCTTGTCGGTCGCTCGCTGGGCGGCCTGGTTGCGGTTCTCGTTGTTGGCCAGCGTCAGCGGGATGATCGCCATCAGGATCCCGGCCACGGCGATGATCGCCGCGAACTTGACCGAGAAGTTGAGGCGCGTCCACAGCCGCCGAAAGCGCAGCCGGCGCATTACAGCCTGTGCCGCGCGGTCAGCCCTGTGGCGATCAGCAGTGTGGCGACGAATGCGGCGAGAAGTCCAAGCGGGACAACCGACGACCCGGCGCCGCTGGATGACGCCGGCGCCGGCAGGACGGCGACCGGCGCGAGGATGCGGGGGCTCTGCACCTGGATGCCCTCCACCGCGCCGGGCGGAGAGGTCGCCGGGGGAGCCGGTCGCGGCGCCGGGGGAGCGATCGGCAGCAGCAGCGGTGACGGCGTCGCCGCAGCCGGCGGACGTGTGGCGACGTGGCGGGAGGGGGCCGGCGACACCACGACGGGGAGGGGAGCCAGCGTCGGGGTGGGCAACAGCGGTGGCTTCGCCGCGAAGGCCGGCGTCGGCCTCGGGCCCTCGTTGGCGGCGGCCGCGGTCGTCGCCGCCAACAGGAGCGCGCAGGCGAAAACAAGCATCAGCGTCGCGCCGACCGCTCCGGTTCGAAGGCCAGGGGTTCGGCGTCGCGAGAGATGCTTCGCCGCGGGGGCCGGGACGGCTGTGAAGATGCGCATGGCCTTGCTCAGGCTCATCGTACGTCCCGCCGGCAGCGACCCTCTGTGACCGATCGGTGACGATAGAAGCGCGGTAACGCTCGGCGCTGCCGTACCCTGCGGGCATGCCTGCGGTGGTGATCAGCTTCGTCGACGGCGAGGTGCTCCACGCCGAGATCCCCGAGCTCACCTTCGAGATGCCTGTGATCGAGGCCGAGGTGCGGGGCGTCGAGCCCAACAACCAGCGCGCCATCCTGCCGCTGACCGCGATTACCCAGATCATCGTGGGCGCGCCCGAGCCGCCCCCAGCGGAGGACGTGGTGGCGGGATGGGACCGGGCGGCCTTCCACTTCATCGACGGCCAGGTGCTGCGGGCGTCGATCGCGCCCGACGCGCTGCTCGGTCGCCACGGCGGGATCTGGAAGGTCTTCCCCCCGGGCGGTGTTGAGCTGACCACCCTGGCCATCCCCTACTGCGCGCTCAAGGGGGTGTTCCACGTGCGCCAGTGGGACAGCCGCCCTCTGGCCGAACGGGGTGACGGCACTCGCATCGACACGGTCACGCGCGTGCTCGCCGAACGCGAACGCCACCTCGAGGAGTTGTCCACACCGGAGCAGCGGCGTCCGTTGATGAGCCGGATGGGCCGGCGCCGGGCCCCCTGAGCCGGCCGGCGCTGCCGGCGGGGCGGCCGATGGTACCGTTGTCGGCCGTGTCGCCCAGTTCCGCGGTGGCGGAGCCGGCGGTCGACGCCGGCGCGATGACGCCGCCGTCCCGCCTTCTCAACCGCCGCACCATCATCTCGCTCGTCGCCGCCGCGATCATCGTGGCTGTGGCGGTGTGGCGGGCACCGATCAACTGGTCGGACGCGTGGTCACGGATCCGCCATGCGACGCTCGGTCTCTACGTGGCCGCGCTGCTCGTGTACTACGCGTCCTTCCTTGTGCGCACCTGGCGCTGGAAGCTGCTGCTCCGCAACGCCGGCGAGGACCAACCCACTCTGCCGCTGCTACCCATCCTGATGGTGTCGTTCTTCGTCAACTGCGTGGTGCCGGCCAAGATGGGCGACATCTATCGGGCCTATCTGGCGCGGTTGCGCCAGCACGTCCCGGCCGCGCGTGCGCTCGGCACCATCATCGCCGAGCGCCTCCTCGACCTAGTGGTGCTGATGGTGCTGCTACTGGTCGCGGGCGCCATCGTCTTCCACGATCGTGCCCCGGCTGTGCTGATCCCGTACCTCGTCGCCGGCGTGGCGGTCTGCGCGGCCGGCATCGGGGCCATCCTCGTGATGCGCGCGGGTCGCGGCCAGCGGCTGCTCCGACTGCTCCCCGAGGCGGTGTTCCATCGCTACGAGAGCTTCCGCATGGGCACCGTCGACTCCTTCAGGAACATGCCGGTGCTGGTGGCGTTGACCGCGCTCGTGTGGATCATGGAGAGCGCCCGTCTCGCATGTGTGGTGTACGCGCTCGGCGACGGGTCGTCGCTGGGCGCGGCGCAGCTTCTGCTGATCGCGCTGGTGGCTGCGCTGCTCACCACCGTGCCGTTCCTGCCGGGCGGCCTCGGGCTCGTCGAGGCGGGGATGGTTGGGGTGCTGGTGAGCGTCGGCGGCCTCGGCCGCGAGGCGGCGCTGTCGATCGCGCTACTCGACCGCAGCATCAGCTACGGCAGCGTGGTGATCATTGGTGCGGTGGTGTTCGCCGTGCTGCATGTTCGCGTACCCCGGCCGGTCGACTCGGCGGTGACGGGCGCGGCGCCGTGAGGGCGCTGGTCACCGGTGGCGCCGGCTTCATCGGCTCGACGCTCGTCGACGCGCTGGTGGCCAACGGTGCCCAGGTGTCCGTCGTCGACGATCTGTCGCGCGGGCAACGTGCGCAGGTGGCTGAGGCGGCGGACTTCCACCAGCTCGACGTCGTCGACGAACGACTTGTGGCACTGGTGGCCTCAATCGCGCCGGAGGTGGTGTTCCACGAGGCCGCGCAGATCGACGTGCGCCGTTCCGTGGCGGAGCCGGTATTCGACACCCGGGTCAACGTGCTCGGTACGGTCAACGTGCTCGAGGCGTGCGTGCGCGCCGGGGTGCGTAGGGTGGTCTTCGCGTCCAGCGGTGGCGCGCTGTACGGCGACACCGATGTGCTGCCGACACCGGAGACGCACCCCAGCCGGCCCGCGTCCGCGTATGGTGCGGCCAAGCTCGCCGGCGAGGCGTACGGTTCGGTGTTCCAGCAGGTTGGCGGCCTGGAGTTCGTCGCACTGCGTTACGCCAACGTCTACGGCCCGCGTCAGGACCCGCACGGCGAGGCGGGGGTGGTGGCCATCTTCGCGGAGCGGCTGCTGCGCGGTGAGGACGCGGTCATCAACGGCGACGGCGAGCAGACGCGCGACTACGTCTACGTCGACGACGTCGTCGCGGCCAACCTGCGAGCCGCGGAGACGCCGACGCTCGGCGCGTACAACATCGGCACCGGCCGGACTTGTGACGTCAACCAGCTGTACGCGCTGATGGCGCAGACGGCCGGCGTCGACCGGCCCGCCCGGCATGGACCCGCGAAGCCGGGAGAGCAGCGCGTCTCCTGCCTCGACGCCAGCCTCGCCACCGACCGACTGGGCTGGCAACCGCGCGTAGTCCTCGAGGAAGGGCTGTCACGCACCGTCGCCTGGTTCGCCGAGCAGCGCAGAGCGCAGTAGCGGCTCGGCCTGGTCGCAGCACTCCGCCGCGTGGCCGGCGAGTGCCCGCGCCGCCTCCGCCAATGCGGGGCTGGCGGACGGTGCCTGGATCATCCGCCATGCCCACGCGGCGTCCTCGGCGGCGGCCGCGAGCAGCGTTCGCGCCGTGGCGTCTCTGTTGTCGAGCGGCTCGTGAGGCGGGAGCCGGTCGAGGGTTTGCTGCACGGCTGCGCTCACCTTGCGGCCGCCGCGCGCCGCGTCCGAGTCGGCGGCCATCTCGGCGGTCGCTTGGCCTGCGTCGAGCTGGGCCGTGAGCGCTGCCACCGAGGTCAGCAGCTGGTCGTGCAGCGCCCTCAGCAGGAGGCCGGAATCGCCGGCCTTCGGGGTCGAGCCGCCCAGCGAACGATAGGCGGCGACCAGGAAGAGAATGACGAGGACGATCGCGATGATGTAGACCGCGATGACGGCCTCACTTGTAGCGGAAGGTGATCCGTCCGCGTGTCAGGTCGTACGGGCTCAGCTCGACGCGCACCTTGTCGCCGATCAGAATCCTTATGTAAAATTTGCGCATCTTGCCGGCGGTGTAGGCGAGCACCTCCTGACCGGTGAGCAGCTTCACCTTGAACATCGCGTTGGGAAGCGGCTCGACGACGGTGGCGTCCATCTCGATCGTCTCCTCCTTGGCCTCGGCAGCCACGGCAGCGGCCGCGGGATCGCGGCGGCGCGCGGGGCCGCGGCGGCGTGCGCCGCCGGGACGAGGTGGACGTCGTGCCAAGAGGATCTCCTGTAAAGGGCGGGAGCGCCCGCAACTGCCGGTCGAGGGTAGCACGGCCCACTCGACAGCCGCGGGCCGTGGGAATCGAATTCGCCTATAGAATCAGGTGAACTAACAGGAGAGGGAATGTCCCAGCCAGCAGAGAGCGGTCGCCGCTCTTTTCTCGAAGCGCTCAGCAAACGTGTCCTCGTCTTTGACGGCGCCATGGGCACGGGTCTGCACGCGCTCGAGCCCACCGTCGCCGACTTCGGAGGTGCGGCGCTGGAGGGCTGGATGGACGGGCTCGTCCTGCATGCGCCACACCTCGTCGAGGCCGTGCATCGCTCGTTCCTGGAAGTGGGCTGCGACGTGCTGGAAACCGCCACCTTCCAGGCCACCCGGCTGCGTCTGGCGGAGTGGGGACAGGCGGACCGCACGCTCGAGCTGAACCGCGACGCCGCTGCCCTGGCACGGCGGCTGTGCGCTGAGTACAGCACTCCCCACCAGTCGCGCTTCGTCGCGGGCAGCATGGGCCCCACCGGCTACCTGCCGAGCTCCAGCGATCCCGCGCTGTCGAAGATCAGCTTCGGCGAGCTCGTCGAGGCCTTCACTGAGCAGGCGCAGGGTTTGATCGAGGGCGGCAGCGACCTGCTCATCATCGAGACCGCGCAGGACATTCTCGAGGTGCGCGCCGCGATCTTCGGCGCTCGCGAGGCGATGACCCGCACCGGGGTGACGCTGCCGCTGCATGCATCGGTCAGCCTTCTCGACACCAGCGGCACCATGCTCCTGGGCACCCAACCCGGCGCCGTGGTGGCGATCCTCGATTCACTCGGCGTCGATGTGATCGGGCTCAACTGCTCGACGGGCCCTGAGCTGATGCGCGACGCCATCCGCGTGCTCTCGGAGCGCAGCTCGGTGCCGATCGTGTGCATCCCCAACGCCGGCATCCCCAGCAACGTCGGCGGCCGCGCGCACTTCCCGCTCGGGGCCGTCGACATGGGTGTGCAGCTTGAGGACTTCGTGCGCCGTCTCGGCGTCGCCGCCGTCGGCGGTTGCTGCGGGACCACCGCGGAGCACATCGCCGAGCTGGTGCGCCGGGTGGGCACTGTGCCCGCACCGCAGCAGCAGGGAGATGGTGTGCCCCGCCTGGCCAGCGCGATGAGCGACATCGAGCTCAGGCAACAGCCGGCGCCGATGCTCATCGGCGAGCGGGTCAACGCGCAGGGCTCGCGCGCGGTGAAGCGGATGCTGCTCGCCGAGGAGTACGACGACATCGTGGCCGTCGGCCGCGGCCAGTCCGAGGGCGGCGCGCACGCGCTCGACGTCTGCGTCGCTGTCACCGAGCGCAACGACGAGGCCGAGCAGATGCGCGCCGTGGTGCGCGGCCTGGAGATGTCCGTCGACGCCCCGCTGATCATCGACAGCACCGACGCCGCCGTGATCCGCGCCGCTCTGGAGGCCAACCCGGGGCGCGCGGTGGTCAACAGCGTCAACCTGGAGAACGGTCGCACCCGCTGCGAGGCGGTGCTGCCCCTGGTACGCGACCACGGTGCCTGCGTGATCGCGCTGACCATTGACGAGCAGGGCATGGCCAACACCGCCGACCGCAAGCTGGAGGTGGCGACGCGCATCCGCGACATCGCCTGCGACGAGTTCGGGCTGCAGCCGCATCAGATCCTCTTCGACGCGCTCACCTTCACCCTGGCCACGGGTGAGGCGGAGTACATCGACTCTGCGCACAACACCATCGACGGCCTCCGGCGCATCAAGGAGGCGCTGCCTGGTGTCCTGACGGTGCTGGGCGTCTCCAACGTCTCATTCGGGCTGTCGCCGGCCAGCCGGCCGGCGCTCAACAGCGTCTTCCTGTACCACTGCGTGCAGGCGGGCCTGGACGCCGCCATCGTCAACCCGGCGCACATCACCCCGTACCCGGAGATCGGTGCCACCGAGCGGGGGATGGCCGAGGACCTCATCTTCAACCGGCGCAGCGACGCGCTGGCCCGCTTCATCGGCCACTTCGACGGCGCCGACGACGCCGCGCTCACCGACAGCAGCGTCGACCCCTTCGAGGGGATGTCATCCGCGGAGCGCATCCACGCGCAGATCCTGCAGCGCCGCCGTGACGGGATCGAGGAGCAGATCGACCTCGCCGTCGCCGAGCGTGACCCGGTCGACGTGCTCAACCAGGTGTTGCTGCCGGCGATGAAGGAGGTCGGCGATCGCTTCGGTGCGGGCGAGCTGATCCTCCCGTTCGTGCTGCAGAGCGCCGAGGTGATGAAACGCGCCGTCGGCCAGCTCGAGAAATACCTCGACCGCGTCGAGGGGACGTCCAAGGGCACCGTGGTGCTGGCCACCGTGTACGGCGACGTACACGACATCGGCAAGAACCTCGTCAACACCATCCTCAGCAACAACGGCTACACCGTGCACGACCTCGGCAAGCAGGTCCCGCTGGCCACGATCATCGACCGCGCTGTCGAGGCCAAGGCGGACGTGATCGGGCTGAGCGCGCTGCTGGTGAGCACCAGCAAGCAGATGCCGCTGTGCCTGCATGAGCTCGACGCGCGCGAGCTCAGTTTCCCGGTGATCATCGGCGGCGCCGCCATCAACCGCGGTTTCGGACGGCGCATCCTCACGCTCGACGACGGCCGCACCTATGACCCCGGCGTCTTCTACTGCAAGGACGCCTTCGAGGGCCTCGACACCGTCGAGCAGCTGGTGGACGAGCCGCGCCGCACGGCGCTCGTCGAGCGCGCCAAGGTGGAGGCGGTGCAGCAGATCGAGCGCGATCAGCAGCGGGACGCGCGCCGCCACGCCGCGGCCGCCGAGTCGAGCGGCGGCCCGGTGCTCGCGCGGAGCGCGGCGCGCACCGACGTGCCCATCCCGGTCGCGCCGTTCTGGGGCGCGCACGCGCTGATGGACATCGACCTCGACGAGGTGGTGCCGTGCATCGACCGCAACTCGCTGTTCAAGATGAGCTGGCAATTCCGTGGCGTGCACGACCCCCAGAAATGGGCGACGCTCCTCAAGGATGAGCTCGAGCCCCGCCTGGCACGCTCCATCGACGAGGCCCGTCGCGGTGACTGGCTGCGGCTGTCAGCGGTGTACGGATACTGGCCCGCGCTCGCCGACGGCGACGACGTGGTCATCTACGACCCGCAGCAGCACGACGTCGAGATCGCGCGCTTCGCGTTCCCCCGCCAGCGCGCCCAGAACCGGCTCTGCCTCGCCGACTACGTCCGGCCGCGCAACGAAGCGCGTGACGGCGAGCGCGACGTGGTCGCGCTCCAGCTGGTGACCACCGGTCCGGGCGCGTCCGAGCTCAGCAACGAGCTGCAGCGCACCGGGGAGTACGACGACATGCTCCGCATCCACGGCTTCGCCACCCAGATGGCCGAGGCAACCGCGGAGTGGGTGCACAGGCGGATGCGTGAGCAACTCGGTCTGGACGCCGACCGTGGCCGGCGCTACTCGTGGGGCTATCCCTCGTGCCCCGACCTCGAGGACCACCAGACCTTCTTCAAGCTCGTCCCCGCCGAGCAGATCGGCGTCGAGCTCACCGAGGGCTTCCAGTTGGTGCCCGAGCAGTCCACCGCGGCCATCGTGCTGCACCACCCGCAGGCGCACTACTTCGCGGTGTACGGCGGTGGCGACGGCGAGGGACCGGGCTCACCGGAGCCGGCGCGCGAGGTGGTGGCCGCTCAGTCCCGGTAGCGGTCGATGAGGTGGCTCTCCTCGGCCCACTGCTCGCGGTAGAAGCGGCACGTCGTCGGGTCACTGATGCACGGCGGCACCGGATGTCGCCCGGTGAAGTGATGGGTGCGGTGATCGACGTGACAGTCGGCCTTATACCTGGTCAGCAGTCCGAAGCCGGCGCGTTCGCGGAGGATCTGCTCCAGGTACGGGCAGCGCTGCGACGGCATGCGCCGCTGCGGCCGCAGGGGAGGATCGTCCGCGTCACGCGACGAGGGAGGCGGCTCGGCGCGCATTTGCCTGCGGCGGCAGTCAGGCCGCGAGCATGGACTGGATGCGAGAGGCGAGCTCCTTGATCTTGAACGGCTTCGCCAGCGTCTGGACGTTGCCGTATGCCTCGAGCTTCGGTGTCGTGGTGGCGTTGACGAGAGCGCTGACCACCAGGACCTTGGCGTCCTCGCCATGGTCGGCACGGATCTTCTCGAGCACCTGCGTCCCGCTTAGCTCGCCGGGGAGCATGAGGTCGAGCAGGACGAGGTCCGGCTTGAAATCGGAGAAGACGTTGAGCCCCTCGTCGCCGCTCTTGGCGACGCGCACCTCGTAGCCCTCCATGGTGCAGAGGAGCGACTCGATGTCAGCCAACGCGTAGTAGTCCTCGATGATGAGAACGCGTTTCATGGGACACGCCGATCAGTGGAAGGGGGCTGCAAGGCCGCCTGAGCATACCAAGCACCCGAAGAGTGTCGGCCACCGTGCGACAGAAGCGTGACCGGGCCGAGGCGGCCGTCAGGCGTCGCGGACGATGATCGTGGCGATGCCCAAACCGCCTCCGCAGCACATCGTCTCCAGCCCCGTGTGAGCGTCGCGGCGCTCCATCTCGTGGAGGAGGGTGGTCATCAGTCGCGCGCCGGAGGCGCCCAGCGGGTGGCCGAGCGCGATCGCGCCACCGTTGACGTTGACCCGGGCCATGTCGGGGTGGTGCTCGCGCTCCCAGGCGAGCACTACGGGTGCGAACGCTTCGTTGACCTCGAACAGGTCAATGTCATCAATGGACAGGCCACTGCGCTCGAGCACCTTGCGCGTCGCCGGGATCGGGCCGGTGAGCATGGTCACCGGGTCAACCCCGACCACCGCTTGGGCGCGGATGGTGGCGCGCGCCACCACGCCGAGCTCGCGGGCCTTGTCGGCCGACATCAACAGGATGGCCGAGGCGCCGTCAGTGATCTGCGACGAGTTGCCGGCGTGGAGGATGCCGTCCGGACGGAACGACGGCTGCAACTGCGCCAGCGTCTCGACGGTGGTGCCGGGGCGGATGCCCTGATCCTGCGACACCACCTGGCTCTCGCCGTTCTCGCCGACCACGACCGGCGCGATCTCGCGATCGAAATACCCCGCCGACTGGGCCGCGGCGGCGCGGCGGTGCGACTCGGTGGCGAAGGCATCCGCGTCGGCGCGGCTGATGCCCCACTGCTCGGCGATCATCTCGGCGGCGAGGCCCTGGTTGACGAGGTTGTACTGCTCGAGAAGCTCCGGTGGGTACGGGGTGCCCGGGCCCTGCAGAACCGTGCTCCCCATCGGCACGCGGCTCATGCTCTCGACGCCGGCGGCGATGGTGACGTCGCACACGCCCGACTGGATCAGGTTGGCGGCGAAGTGCACGGCCTGCTGCGACGAGCCGCACTGGCGGTCGACGGTGGTGGCGGGAACCTCGATCGGGAAGCCGGCGAGCAACACCGCCTGCCGAGCCACGTTGATGGACTGCTCGCCAACCTGGCTGACGCACCCCATGACCACGTCATCAACGCAAGCGGGGTCGACGCCGGGACGTCCCACCACCTCGCGCAGCACGTGCGCGGCCAGCTTGAGCGGATGGACGTCGCGAAGGTCCCCGTTCTTCTGGCTGCCCCGGCCGAGCGGTGTGCGGACCGCCTCGACGATCACCACGTCGCGCATGAACCGGCACTTTACTAGGGCGGCGTCGATCTGCGCCTCCCGACGAAATCCGCCCTCAGCGCAGCCGGTACACGACGATGGTCTCGTACTGCGTCGGCTTGCTCCCCAACGCAAATGAGGCGGCCGGCGTGACCTCGTCGAAGAGGCGTTGGGCTCCCGGTGGAACGGGGTCGCCGCTGCTCAGCACTGCGATGGCTCCGGGGCGAGCCGGTGGCATCGCGGGGTCGACGAGCGCCATGTTCATCGCGCCGAGCAGCGGCCCCGCCGAGTCGTCCGTTAAGCTCGACGGAGGCATCGGCCGGAAGGTGAACGCGGCCTGGATGTACGGCTGGTCGAGGGTGTTGGATAGCAGCAGCTGCGCCCCGCTCGACATGGCCGACGCCCTGGTGATGGCATCGATCTCCCCGGCGTCGAAGTCGAGCGCCGACCGTGCCGGCCAGGTCGCGTACATGTCGACCGTGAAGAGCACGCCCTGCACCAGCAGCGCCAGCCCTGCGCCCGTCGCGGCGGCGCGGCGCCACGTCGGCGTGAGCTCCCTCAGCAGGATCATCCCCTCGATAGCGAGCACGAGCAGGAACGGCAGCATCAGCGACGCTCGCAACGCGTGGGGCACGCTCTCCTGGGTGAGCGCGGCGCTCACCGGCGCCGCCAGCGTGCCGAGGACGATGAAGCGCATGAACGGCTGGCCGCGCTGGCGCCACGCGGCCACGACCCCGGCGGCGATCAGCGGCAGCGTGACCCACAGCAGCATGCCGCCGAACTGGGTGGCCTGACGGGCGCGATGGTCGCCCTGGATGAAGAGGAACTCCGGGCCGAAGTACGTGAGGTAGTTGCCGGCGAAGCGGCCGATCACCGTGGACAGCACCGCGTGGTCGGCGGTGATGCTGATGATGTTGAAGCGGGCGAGCAGCGCCCCCGGGTGGCTCAGGTTCCACGCCCACAGCAGCGCGTACGCGCCGGCCACCGGCACCAGCGAGATCAGCCAGCCGCGGAGCAGGCGGCGCGCGCCCGTGATCTCGGCGACCGCCAGCGCCACCACGAGCAGCGCCACGGCCACGCGCCCGGTGCTGTACGCGAACACGGAGACGGCGAGCAGGCAACCAGCGCCGACGTACCAGCGCAGCCGGCCACCGTCCTGCGCAACGGAGAGGCACCAGAGTGCCCCCGACACCGCCGCCAGCATCGAGATCACCTCGAATCCCACCCGGCTCTCGACGGTCAGCCAAGGCGTGGCGCCGAGCAACGCCAGCGCCATCAGCGTCACCGGCAGTGACCGGCTGCGACGCCAGGCGATCAGCGTGAGGAAGAGGCAGACGAGCAGCCCGAAGAGCGCCGCGGGAAGCCGCTCGGTGACCACGGTGAGCGGCAGCACCTTGAGCAGCGCGCTGAGTGTGTAGATGTAGACGGGGTTCTTGTACTCACCAAACGCGGTGAAGTACAGCGGCAGATGGGCGCCGTGCTCGTCGACGGCGTGGGTGCTGATCGCCCAGGCGTTGTAGCCGATCGACGTCTCATCGACATATGCGCCCAGCGGGGCGCTGTCGAGCCCGGCGAGGTTGCGCACGACGATGAGGACAGCGACGACCACCACAGCGGTGGTCCAGCGAGCCCGGCGGCGCGGCGTCATGAGCTGAAGGTGAAACCGCCGAGGTGCAGCCACGGAGCCAGGCTGGCACCGAAGAATCCGCGCGCGGCGAGCCGCTCGCTTCCGACTGAGCGGACGTCGGCGAGGGCCTCGACGATGCTCTGCG
>NZ_JAEKNS010000089.1:0-4965 GCF_016464765.1 Candidatus Aeolococcus gillhamiae
CGGTTACTCCGGACGAGCTTCGAGCATTACCGTACCGCGTCAGCTTGAGCGACCGCTTGCGGGCGCGGATCGGACAGCACTCATAGGCCCGGGACTCCCGAACGTGTCGCCAAGTGCAAAACAGGATGATCTTGAGTAGGCCGGATGTCCCGGTATGTGCTAGTTACTGTGGCAGGCATCGCCGTGGTGGCCCCGCGAGAGTGCCGGTTCGCCCGCTGGCGTTGGCAAAAATGCCCGGCCGTTGGCGCTCCAGAGGCACCGCGAATCGTGGGAGGCCGGATCTGGGCCGCTGTAGAAGACGCGCCGTTGCAGCGTGATGATGGCCAGCACCGCGGCCAATGCAAAGCCGGCCACGTACGCGGCCCAGAACCTGTCGAGCGAGCCGTGGACGGCGACGACGCCGATTGCAGCGGCGACGTCCACACCGAGGTATCCGAGCGTCTTCACGTCGTCGCTGTCCACGCCGCTCAGCTGCTCGCTGAGCTGATCGCGCGCAAGGGTGAGCGCGATGTCGCTACCGGCGGGTTCGGCGGGGACAGATTGAGCCAGCGGTTGTCGCCGGCTTCGTCGCTCGAGAGCGTCGAGCAGGACATCGGCCAGCGAGCGCACCTGCGTGTGTCTCATTGGTCGCCGTCGACGTCATCGAGGATCGGCAGCACCTCCTGAGCTTGAGTCGGGGCCACGGCGGTCCGCGCGCCCGGCCGTCCGCCGGAGGCTCCCGACCGCGTGACGACGCGACGCATCGCCATCGCCGAGTACCCAGTGAGCTCTTGAGCGTCGAGCTCTTAGTCGACGTATAGGACGGTGCGTAGCTCAAAGGATCCGTCATCGAGCGACTGGTCCGCGGCGATGCCGGCCGGCCGGTGCAGCAAGGGATAGGCTAGCGTCCCGCGCGAGTAGCTGCCGTGGGCGGGTACTTAGGAAGGATAAAGCCGCCCGGGCTCCCTGACCCATAGAACCTCTCATCGTCCCCGCACCTCCCGAAGGCACAGCCAACCGGAGTTAGTCACCCGGTCAGCTCCGAAAGCCAGGGGTGTTCGGGCTCCGAGATGTCTAGGGCGTCCACGAGAAAGGTGCGAGCCGCTTCCGTCAGGTGTGGCAGCAGGGCTTGGAAGTCTGCGTAGTCCTTAGGTCGATCAAGCTTGGCCTTGAAGAGCAGCAGGATCTCTGGTCGAAAATAGGCGATGCCTCCGGGCCTCTCGAAGCCAATGCTCGCGAGTGGCCGTCGACTTCTCCGGTCACGCTTGTACAGCCATTCGTCGCCACTCGTCGGGGTGAGCAGCAAATCGAGCACCCATGGTGAGTAAGCATCGTCGCGCAGCCAGAGTTGCGACACTTCCTCGCGCGGTGACTCGCCACTGGGTAATGGCCTCAAGATGCCGCTCTCTGCCTCCCAAAAGTGGAAGTCGTGTAGGTGGCGGCGCACCGCGGCCAGATCATCACGTAGCACCACGACATCCGTGTCCTCGTGGAGCCGCGTGACACCTGTGACCGCGTCGACCGCCCAGCCGCCGCCAATCCACCATCGAAAGCCACTTGCGGAGAAGAGGCTCGCGACGTGAGCGGGCGCCATGGCCCGTAGAGGGACTGGAAATCCTCGAAGGACATCTCCTCGGACATGTGGCCGTCGTGACGCATCCCCGCACCAAATCAGGTGTAGTGCGCATGGGAGATCATCCGGCCCAGGTCGGGTTGCTCTCAGCCAGAGCGTTAGCCCTCGGATGCACCTCGTGGCTAACGCCAGTTCCGGACCGACAGCGGTCAGCCAGCGGCCAAGAAACCCACCTTCGCGCCCGCAGGACACGTAGCCCGATCCTCAGGGTTCGCAAGTTGATCATGAGGGCGCATCAAGACGACGGGCTCAGAGTCGATCATTAGCGAGATGCCCGAGTCCGCCAGGTTCCGGTTTCCGCCAGGTCCGCCCACGATGGCCGGCAAAGGCGTCTTTCTGCGGCGGTCAGCACCCATCGATGTGGGCCTGTTGATCGAGGCCTCTCGCGACGCCGAGATCATCCACTGGACTCGAACACCCCAGAATCTTGACTACACCGCAGCGAGCGATCGGCTAGGCCGCTGGCAAGATCGTGTCACGGATGGGAGCCTCCGGCAGTACGTGATTTCGCGCGGTGCCAAAGACCCCCCGGTTGGGTTGACGTCGCTGATCCTGCAGGAGGCTACCGACCCTTGGTGCGCTGATGTCGTGTACTGGCTCTTGCCACGCGGGCGTCACCTCGGGCTGGTTACCGGAGCGGTGACGCTACTCCTACGGTGGGCGTTTGACGAGACCGCGCTACGCCGCGCGGTCCTGTACACGCTTGAGGGTAATGAACCGTCCGAAGGTGTGGCAAAACGCTGTGGCTTCCGTTTCGATCGACTGGTCGATGACACGCGCGAGGGGCGCCCTCTGCGGCTGAACCGATGGGAGCTTACGTCGAGGTGGCGGAACGAGCAGGGATCACCAGGACGTCCGTCGTGAAGAACGATATTGTTGGAATCGCCAGTTCGGTTCGACCTTCGCCACGACGTCATGCCGTGTCGGACTCCCTATGCGGCGCAATTCGCATGGCAATGACCCCTACAGAGAACGGGGTTTGTCCAACCGCCGACGTCGGATTGCATCTCAGAAGCCCGCCGACGGTTAGTCGAACGTCACGGTAAGATTCGTGGCCCGCGGGCGGTCTGCTCCTGCTCAGCACCGTGCTGTCGCTCGTGCACGCGGGTGGAGTGCCCGTGGTCGGAGCCGAAGCCGGGTCGGCGGGCACGCCCACGCTGCCGCTCGCGCCGGCGTTCAGCGGCAGCCTCGGCTGCGTCGACGCGACCAACGACGGCGGCGACATCCGGTCGCACTGCCAGCGATGTGGCGGGCTGGCCGTGCCGTTTCGGCTGCGCTGGCGCTTGATTCCCGGCTGGTTGCGGCCCCTCCCACAGCCGCGAGCGTTCCACTTCCACCGCGGACGACCACCACTCCCACTGGGCGCTGAACGACGCGGGCGGCATGGCATGGCTGGCGATGGATGGGGCGGCCCTGGCCGCCTGCACACGACGGCCGATGCGGGCGCAGGCCTCGTCGTACAGGCCACGCCAGCGCCGCGCCGCGTCGGCATGGCGCCGGCACCAGTTGTCCACCGCGACCTGGTCACCGCGGATTGCACCCATCCGTGTCTCGAGCTGTGGTAGCTGGCGATCGATGTCGGCGATGTCGCGCCTCCCGCGAGACAGATAACCCTGCACCCAACCGCGCTCCTCGCGGTGACGGCGACGGGCGATCAGCCCGTCCGTATCCGTCAGCCGTGCCAGGTTGACCTCCATCTCCGCCTCAAGACGGGCGCGCCGTTCGGTGAGGGACCGGTGTTGGTCGCTCAGCAGGACGACCGTTCGCCCGGTGTCGACGAGGTTCGGCTCGGCGAGATCCGGGAAGGGCTCTCGGTGAGTGAGTGCCCGCTCGGCTGCGGCGGCTGCGGCGCGCAGCCCGGCATCGTCGAGGTCCTTGGGTGCAATCGGCGGTGGCGCCAGCTCGGCGGCGGGCAGCCGACCCGCGAGTTTCTGAAACTGGTCAAGGGCCAGTCGCTGTTCGCTGCTCTTCATCAGAGCGCTCTGGATCAGACGCAGGGTGAGGCTCTCCGACTGCGTGGTGGGAATGCGCCCATGACCGCTGTCGTCGGTCGGTTCGAGGTCGCCCGCGACGACGTAGAGGCGGTTCTCGGCGCGTCCCCGTGAGAGGGCCACGTAGCCCCATTCCCGATAGATCGACTCGTCGCCGAGCACGAAAGCGCGATCGGCGGTCATGCCCTGGGCTTTGTGACCAGTAATGGCGTAGCCGTGGTGTAGGTGACTGGCGTCGAGGTACTCCGCCGGGAGCACTCGTAGGGCGCCCGGCTCATGGAGGCGTCGGCCATCGAGGTGGACCGTCATCGTCCGCTGGCGTTCGTCGACTGCCACCAGGGTGCCCCGGGAACCGTTGACGACCCCAAGTGAGCGCCGGTTGCGCGTGGTGACCACCCGGTCTCCGACCGCGAACTCTCCGGTGGGCAAGCGCAGGATCGGGCCGGCCACCTCGCCGGCGGCGACGCGGAGCGCGCGGGCGCGCTCGTTGAGCTCACCGACGTCGGCGCGGCGAAGCGCCACCATAATGTTGTCGCCGCCGGATCGCTCGGCCGCCCACCAGTCGGCGACGAGACGGGCGCGCACGCAATCACTGGACGGACCGAGGACGACGCGGCCATGCTCGACGTAGGCCGCCATCGCCTCGTCCGAGCGGCCCTCGCGAAGCAGCACGAGTGCCTGGCGCTCCCACTCCTCGCGCTGGCGCCTGTTGTCCACAAGTTCCACCGCCCCGAGGCGCTCACAGAGGCCGCGGTAGGCGCCGCCGGCGTCGATCTCGGGGAGCTGACGGTCGTCCCCGACCAGCACGACCGTCGCGTCGGATTTCGCGGCCGCCGTCAACACGCGGCCAAGGAGGCGCGTGCCCACCATGCCCGCCTCGTCGACGACGACCACGGTGTCGCCGCGTGGAAGGATCTCCTGGCGGTACTGGACACAGTCGAGGAGGAGTCGCTCGATGGTCGCCGACTCGATGCCCGCGCCGGCCTGCAGCTCCGCCGCCGCTCGGCCGGAGAGCGCGCAGCCGACGATGGTGCGCCCGCTCCGCTCCCAGATCTGTCGGCAGGCATCGAGCGCCAAGGTCTTGCCCGTACCGGGGTGGCCGCGCACCACCATGACCGCGTCGCGGCTCGTGGTCAGACGGCGCACCATCTCGCGCTGTTCCGCGGACAGTGACGGACGTGCCCGGAGAGCCGCATTCACCACCGCCTCCGACGCCGGTGCCGGCCGTCGCTCCACCACGTAGAGCCCGTTGTCGAGCTGGAGCGTGACCTCACGCTCTCCGGGAGCGATGTGCCGTCGCGCGTTGCGCTCAAGACAGCCCTCGATGACCTCGCGTTCGGTGGCCAGCATCTCCTCGGTGGT
>NZ_JAEKNS010000085.1:0-4361 GCF_016464765.1 Candidatus Aeolococcus gillhamiae
GTCAGACAGCGAACCATCTCGCGCTGTTCCGCGGATAGCGACGGACGGGCGCGGACGGCCGCATCGACCACCGCCTCCGACGCCGGTGCCGGCCGCCGCTCCACCACGTAGAGCCCGTTGTCGAGCTCGAGCGTGACCTCACGCTCTCCGCGAGCGATGTGCCGTCGCGCGTTGCGCTCACGACAGCCCTCGATGACCTCGCGTTCGGTGGCCAGCATCTCTTCGGTGGTGAAGCGACACTCGTCAGGAACAGCAGGGACGACCCGGCCTGAGGCGACACGGATGACGGACCGGCTGCCCGGCGCCGGAGTCGTCCGCTGTGCCAGCACTGCTGGAGCGGCGAGGAAGACGTCCGCGGCGGCCTCGACCGCGGCCGCGTCCCCAGCAGGGCCGAGCCGCTCGCAGAGAGCGCGGACGACATCGCGCCGCGTGAAAGTGCTCGAGTGCGCGGTGAGCCCGGTGGGCGACACGAGCTCCGCGAGGGCCTTCGCCACGTCTGTGTCCGTGAGCCGCTCCGCCGACTTGTCGGCGCGTCCGACGATGCGGACCATCGTCTCCGGAGCCAGCCCCAGTGCAGCAGCTCGGGAGCGCCACTCCGGCAGCAGGCCCTCGGGTTGGACCTCGTGGTCCTTGGCCCGGCGGGTGTCGAGCGTGGCCACCTGGGCCGCCTTGGCGCTCGACTCACCGCGCTCTGCCATGCGGGCGAGGATCTGACTGCGCCGTCGACTGAAGGCGCGGATGACGTCGGCGGAGATGCCCTGGATCTCCGCGGTGCCCCGCATCACTGGGGTCCAGCACACTCCGAGCCGGCGGCTCAGCTGAGCGCGCAGCTCCGCTTGGTACAGGTAGCAGGCCGTCTTTGCGTGGGTGTAGAGGAGCCGCCCATCCAGCGCGCCCCAGCCTCCCTGCCCGTCGCGAACGAGGTTGGCGACCAGCACGTGGTGGTGGAGGAGCGGGTCACCGGCCCGCGAGGTGCGGTGCTGGAAGGCGGCGGCAACAAACCCCTCGCCGCGCACCCGCACCATCCCGCCCTCGCCGCGCCGCCGGCCGAAGGCCGCCTCGCGCTCCAGGTAGCCCAACGCGGCACGGACCGCCTCCTCGTGGGCCGACTTGACATCGCGCGACACCTCCCCCTCGCCGAGGGCGAAGAGCAGCGAGACGCTCTTCGGAGCCCGGAAGGTGAGGTCGTATCCGGGCAGACGCTCCCGACCTCCCTGGGCGTGGCTGAGCGGCTCACCGTTTGCCGGATGCGTGCCACCGAGAAGGCGGCGAAGGTCGTCGCCGCTCACCTCCCCGCGCAGCGCGAGGGCTCGTGTCCCCGCTCCCAGCCATTGACCCGGTGCCTCGCCGGCGTGAAGGTAGTAGTCCTCCACGCCGCTGGCCACCGTCTCGAGGTAGTACTCGACGGCGTCGTGGCCCAGCTTGCCGATGTTCAGCATGGACACACCGGCAGCGGTGAGGTGTTGGCGGTGAACACCTTCCCAGGCTCGCAGGGCGAGCAAGTCTGTGCCTAGTTGATGTCGATACTGGCGTGAACTATTGTGGACAGCGGTGGAATGGACACTGAGTCCGGACATTGACGCAGACTGGAGGCATAAGGAAGCGAAGGGTATCGAGAGTGTCCAATCTGGAACTGAGGCGCTCCGCTTATGTCCTACGGTGGGCACGCGCGCGGGTTCTGAAGGGTGATGGAACAACGCGATCCGAATGGGGTACCCGCGATGAGTCACCCGATGCCAGAAGACCTGCGCAGCGTACGCATGCGGCCGCGACCGATCGGCGCGGTTGTGACCGGACACTGCCGACCGAGAGCTGCCGGCGCGCCGGAGGCTCTTGAGGCTGCTCACCGACCTCTCTGGGATGCCGCGTCCGGACGGTTCAATCCCGTCGCCCTCCGTGCCGCGATTGTTTGCCGTGGCTGGACGGTGCGCGACTTCGCCGCTTCGGCCGGCGTCAGCCGCGCCTGCCTGTACAACGTGCTCCGCCACCACGCGGCCAGCGACCGCACCGTGGTAAGGGTCGCCGCCACCCTTGCGAGCCGCGAGCCGCTCCACCTGTTGACAGCGCAATGAACGCGCCCAGCGACCTGTCCGGATACCGCCGAGCCACGGCACGGCCCGGCGTCGCGGCGACACGCCTGCCCATCATCGGCGGCCGGCCCACGCCGGACACCAACAAGAGGACGCCATTGCTGTTCGACGACATCGCGATCGTTCCGCCGCGGGAAAGCGGCCACGAGCCAGCCCGCGTCAGTCGCGGTGCGTAGGCCGACCGCTCCCGACGACAGCCGGACATCAGCGGACGCTCGCCAGGCGAACCTGCTCCCGCCGCGGTCGCCGGTCGGCAGCGAGTCCGATGCACAAACGTCGCCATCGCTGCCGCCGCTGCTTCTCACCGTCCGTCAGGTTGAGGCGGCCCTCCAGCTGGGTCGGACGCGGACGTACGAACTGCTGCGTTCGGGACAGCTGCCGACGCTGCGAGTGGGGCGTCTTATCCGGGTTTCCCGGGTCGCCCTGGAGGAGTGGATTGCGCGGCAGGTCGCCGCGGGCTGCGACTGACGGGGTGCATTCCTACGCCGGGATCGCCGCTTGCCCCACCCCGCTCCACTTGCCCAGTGCTTGCCGCGTGAACTCCTCGTAGCCACCTAGGAAGTCGAGGCCGGTCCCGAGCGCACCGGTCACGATGCCGAGACGGGCGAGGGCAGGCCGCCACTCGCGTAGTCGCCGCTGGATCTCCGCAGCGCGCGCCAAGGGCGACATATCCGGCAGTTCTGACGCGTCGAGGATGCCAACCATGATCGGCAGGACGTCGGGCCACGGCCAGGACCGCTGCCAGTCCGGCTCGGTCCCCACAAGCGCAACGAGATCACCCCGTCGGCCAAGCCGGAACACGCGCAGGTTGCGCGCCCCCGCTTCCTCCAGCAGTCCGCCGCGCTGCAGGTTCTCGAGCGCTTCGGCGACCGCATCCTTGCCAAATGCCGCCAAGGCTGCTACCTCGCTGATCCCCATGAACCGGTGCCCCTCGGCGAGCATCACCCGGAGCACCTCGGCGCGCGCCGAGACGCCCCACAGCGCTCGGAGCCGCAGCTGGATCAGCGCCGGACGCGCCAGCTCGGGCTCGGCGGACCGGCCGGTGGCCGTGAACGCGCCCGGCGTCGTCGCGCCAGGCCAGTTGAGCCGCGAGTTCGCGTTCACCGTGGCCGCGAACGTGCCCAGGGCGCGTCGCGTGGTCGAGTCGGCCGCACCCGCCAGGTGCTTGAGGCGAACGGCGGAGGCGAGCCGGCCATTGGTCACGCACCAGTCGAGCGCCTCGTCGGTCAGTCGGGCATCGAGAGGTGCCAGGCGAGCGGTGGCGACGATCAGCGCCTCGAGGTCGACGGCGACGTCCTGGTGGTGGCGCTCCCAGCCGCTCAGGCCCAGCTCGGTCCACAGGCTCCACAGTGTGCCCAGGACGAGCTCGCGCATCTCCTCGCTATAGGTCGGCATCGTCGACTCCGAACAGGCGAAGCGCGGCCGCGAGCTCCTCGCGAAAGGCGGGGGACGAATCGTGCGTCCGCGCCCAGCCCGCGGCCCCGCGGAGCTCCTCGGGCGACGGCTCGAGGGCCCGCAGGTCATCGACATGCTTGCTCCCCGGACCCTGATCCACGACGGCGTAGAGCTTGAGGTAGATCTGGTCGTGGCGGCTCGCGAGGTGGAGGGTCAGGGCACCGAAGCTGCGGACCTCGGCGCGCTCGGCGAAGCCCTCGGGCAGCCCGAAGTCCAGCAATGCCGCGGGCCCGGGGTTGAGCCAGTGGGGACCGATGCCGAGGACGTCGCCGATGTCGCGCACGGCCTCCACCAGCGGTTCCGGCAGGCTGGCCGCCGGGATGTACTTGCCGGCCTCAACGGTCGCCACGATGTCGAGATCTCTGGTGGCACGTGTGATGAGACCCAGCAGCACCAGGCTGCTCCCACCCACGGCCACCAGTTCGTAGTTGAGCTCGCGAGCTGCGAGGGTCTCGGAGAGCGCCGCCAGCGCTTGGGTTACGTCAAACATGCGGACATTATACCGGCGTATCGCCGGTATTACACCCGCCTCCCACCCGCCCATTTGTTGCCATTTGGTTGCCCATGTTGCCGACCCAGGGCGTCACGAGGCGGCACGCCGCACCGCCGGCATGCCCGATTTCGAATACAGAATGGCTCGCGGCGACACGTGGCAACCCCCCGAAAACACCCCCGAATCGCCCTCTCAAGGCGGAGATCATCGGTTCGAATCCGATACGGGGTACCAGAAACTCAGTCCTGACAGTGAGATCATCGGTTCGAATCCGATGCGGGGTAGGTGTTTTCTCAGCCGGCGTTCGATGCGACGCTGAGCTG
>NZ_JAEKNS010000138.1:0-4584 GCF_016464765.1 Candidatus Aeolococcus gillhamiae
AACCCTGACTGCCGCCCTGAGCGCTCGCTCCCAAGCGAAGTTCGGGACGACGGCCAAGAACTACAAGGACATCGCCAAAGGCGGCACCGAGCGCGACGCCACCAAGACGGTGACGATTGCCGCCGCCCACGTCGAGTATGAGTCGGAAGCCCGGCACTACGCTCACGTGGACTGTCCCGGCCACGCCGACTACATCAAGAACATGATCACCGGCGCGGCCCAGATGGACGGCGCCATCCTGGTGGTGGCCGCCACCGACGGCCCGATGCCCCAGACCCGCGAGCACATCCTGCTGGCGCGCCAGGTCGGCGTGCCCTACATCGTGGTGGCGCTCAACAAGGTCGACCAGGTCGACGACGAGGAGCTGCTCGAGCTCGTCGAGCTCGAGGTCCGGGAGTTGCTCAGCAAGAACAACTTCCCCGGCGACGACACACCAATCGTCCGCGTCAGCGCGCTCAAGGCGCTCGAGGGCGACAAGGAGGCCGCCGAGGCCATCGGCAAGCTGATGGATGCCGTGGACAGCTACATCCCGGTGCCCGAGCGCCCCGTCGACAAGCCGTTCATGATGCCCATCGAGGATGTGTTCTCGATCGAGGGGCGCGGCACCGTGGTCACGGGTCGCATCGAGCGCGGTGTCGTCAAGGTCAACGAGAACGTCGAGATCGTCGGCATCAAGGACACCTCCAAGACGGTGGTCACTGGCGTGGAGATGTTCCACAAGCTGCTCGACACCGGCGAGGCTGGCATGAACGTCGGCTGCCTGATCCGCGGTGTCAAGCGCGAGGATGTCGAGCGCGGTCAGGTCCTCGCCAAGCCTGGCACGATCACGCCGCACACCAAGTTCAAGGCCCAGGTGTACGTGCTCGGCAAGGACGAGGGCGGGCGCCACACGCCCTTCTTCAACGGCTACCGTCCCCAGTTCTACATCCGCACCACCGACGTCACCGGCACGATCAGCCTGCCCGAGGGCCAGGAGATGTGCATGCCCGGTGACAACGTGGAGATGGGCATCGAGCTGATCACCCCGATCGCCGTCGAGGACAGCATGCGCTTCGCCATCCGCGAGGGTGGCCGCACGGTCGGTGCCGGCACCGTCACCAGCATCGACAAGTAGTTCACAGCACAAGGCAAAGGTACCGCCCACCGCTCATGGCACAGAAGATCCGCATCCGCCTGAAGGCGTACGACCACAGGGTCCTGGACCAAGCCGCGTCGAAGATCGTCGACACGGCCACCCGGACAGGCACCCGCGTGGCCGGGCCTGTGCCTCTGCCCACGTCCATCAACAAGTACACCGTGGTCCGCGGGCCATTCATCGACAAGGACTCCCGCGAGCAGTTCGAGATGCGCACCCACAAACGGATCCTCGACATCCTCGACCCCAACCCCAAGGTGGTCGACGCGCTCATGCGGCTCAACATGCCCAGCGGCGTCAACATTGAGATCAAGCTCGGAGACCAGCGTGGCTAGGGGAATCCTCGCCCGCAAGGTGGGCATGACCCAGATCTTCACGGAGCGCGGGACGGTGGTCCCGGTGACGGTGCTGGAGTCCGACTCCTGTCACGTGGTGCAGCGCAAGACGACGCCGGTCGACGGCTACGAGGCGCTGCAACTCGGCTTCGGCGAGAAGCTGCCGCGGCGGGTCAACAAGCCGTTGACGGGGCACTTCCGGCGCGCCGGGGTGCGCCCGCTGCGCCGGCTCATCGAGCTGCGCGACGGCGGCGAGGCCGAGCTCGGCACCCGCCTGCTGGTGGACATCTTCAGTGAAGGCGAGCTGGTGGACGTGACCGGGATCAGCCAGGGCAAGGGTTTCTCTGGCACGGTGAAGCGCCACGGCTTCAGCCGCGGCCCGGTGAGCCACGGCTCCATGAACACGCGCCAGCCCGGCTCGATCGGCTCGGTCGATGCGGCGCGAACCTTCAAGGGCGTGAAGATGTCCGGCCAGTACGGCAACGTGCGCCGCACCGTGCGCCACCTCGAGGTGGTGCGTGTCGACGGCGAGCGCAACCTGCTGCTCATCAAGGGCTCGGTGCCGGGACACAGGAACAGCGTGGTGATGGTCCGACCCAGCGAGCGCGAGGATCTGCCGTGACCGCGGTTCGCGTCGTCGACCAGACCGGCGCCGGCAACGGTGAGCTCCAACTGTCGGACGCCATCTTCGGTGCGCCGATAAACACCGCGGTGATGCACCAGGCGCTGATCCGCCAGCTCGCCAACGCGCGCCAGGGCACGCACGACACCAAGACCCGGACGGAGGTGCGCGGCGGCGGCAAGAAGCCGTGGCGCCAGAAGGGAACCGGACGTGCCCGCCAGGGATCGATCCGCTCCCCGCAGTGGACCGGCGGTGGCATCGTGTTCGGGCCGACGCCGCGCAGCTACCGCCAGGACATGCCCCGTAAGCAGCGGCGCATGGCGCTACGCAGCGCGCTGACGGCCAAGGCGCAGGACGGCCAGATCTCGGTGCTGTCCGGGTTCGAGCTGGAGACGCCGAGCACCCGCGCGGTGGTCGACCTGCTGCGCGCCATCGAGGCCGGGGCGCGGGTGCTCGTCGTCCTCGGTTCGCACAACGAGCTGCTCGAGCGCAGCGCGCGCAACCTCGCCGAGGTGCGCGTCATCCTCGCCGCCAACCTCTCGGTGCGCGATCTGCTCACCGCCGAGACGGTGCTGATGACCCGCGACGCCATCGAGCATGTCGAGGAGGCGTGGTCATGAGCGTCGGGCGCACCTCGGAGCAGGCGGTGATCGGACCGGTGGTCAGTGAGAAGTCGTACGGGGCGATGGCGGCCGGCCGCTACGCGTTCCGGTGCGCGCCGTGGGCCACCAAGATCGACATCGGTCGGGCCGTCGAGGAGCTGTTCGCCGCCCAGAAGATCACCGTGACCAAGGTCAACACCATCAACGTGCATGGCAAGATGCGGCGCCGTTCGCGGGGCCGCGCCCGGGTGGTGGGCAAGAGCCCGGACTGGAAGAAGGCGGTCGTCACGCTGGCCCCGGGGCAGCGTATCGACGGCCTCTTCGAGGGGGTGTAGCCGTGCCCATCAAGCGCTACAAGCCGACCAGCCCGGGGCGCCGCTTCATGTCGGTGAGCAGCTTCGAGGAGGTCACCAGGGGGACCCCCGAGCGCTCGCTCACCGAGCATCTCAAGAAACACAGCGGGCGCAACAACACCGGCAGCATCACCGTACGCCACCGCGGCGGTGGCCACAAGAAGCTGTACCGGATCGTCGACTTCAAGCGCAACAAGCTCGACATCCCAGGACGGGTCGCCACCATCGAGTACGACCCCAACCGCTCGGCGCGCATCGCGCTGATCAACTACGCGGACGGCGAGAAGCGTTACATCCTCGCCCCGCTGGGCCTGGCGGTCGGCGACAGCGTCATGGCCGGCACCAAGGCCGAGGTGCGGCCGGGCAATAGCCTGCCCCTGGCGAGCATGCCGCTCGGTACCACCATCCACAACATCGAGCTCAAGCTGGGCCGCGGCGGCCAGTTGGTGCGCAGCGCCGGCGGCGCCGCACAGCTGCTTGCCAAGGAGGGCGGCTTCGCCACCCTGCGCATGCCCAGCGGCGAGGTGCGCCGCGTCGACATCAACTGCTCGGCGACCGTCGGCCAGGTCGGCAACGTCGACCATGAGAACGAGACCGTGGGCAAGGCGGGCAAGTCGCGCTGGCGCGGCTGGCGCCCGTCGGTTCGCGGTATGACCATGAACCCCTTCGACCACCCTCACGGTGGTGGCGAGGGCCGCAGCGGTGCCGGTGGCCATCCGCAGACGCCCTGGGGCAAGCCGGCGCTCGGCTATCGCACCCGGCACAACAAGTCGACCGATCGGATGATCGTGCGACGTCGCAAGAAGTAGAGAGATGAGCCGATCCCTGAAGAAAGGTCCGTTCTGCGACGACCACCTCCTCAAGAAGGTGCAACAGCTCAACGCCAACCGCGAGAAGCGGATCATCAAGACGTGGTCGCGCCGCAGCGACGTGTTCCCCGACATGGTGGGCCACACCATCGCGGTGCATGACGGGCGCAAGCACGTGCCCGTGTTCATCACCGAGGCGATGGTCGGGCACAAGCTCGGCGAGTTCGCCGCCACCAGGCGCTACCGCGGCCACGGCCACCACACCGAGCGCAGCGCGGCGCTCAAGTAGCAGGAAGATGGAAGTAGTCGCAACCGCCAAATGGGTTCGCACCACCGCGCGCAAGGCACGGCTGGTGACCGCGACCGTCGAGGGCCTGCCCGTCGCCGAGGCGCTGGTGATCCTCAAGTTCACGCCGCGCGCCGCCGCGCGAGACGTCGCCAACGTCATCAAGTCGGCGGCGGCGAATGCCGAGCACAACTACAACCTCGACTCCTCGACGCTTCGGGTCGCCCGTGTGGAGGTGGAGGCGGCGGCGATCATCAAGCGCTTCCGGCCCAAGCCGCGCGGCATGTCGGGCAGCATCTTCAAGCGCACCGCGCACCTGCGCGCCTTCGTCACTGACGACGAGCCGACGCCGCGCAACCGGGTTCGCTCGAAGATCCGCATGCCCCGCACGGTTGTGACCGCGCCGGCGGCGGGGCCGTCGCGCGAGACGCCGGCGCCGCGC
>NZ_JAEKNS010000149.1:0-25814 GCF_016464765.1 Candidatus Aeolococcus gillhamiae
CGAAAAGGAGGTACGCAGGGGACGACATCCTGACCACGTCGCTGCCGCTCCGCCGACAGCGCCCTCAGGGTGATCGAATACTCCGGGCCGGCTGATCGCTTTCGACCGAAACGAGTGATCGCTTACTCCGAAATGCGCACGCAGAAGGCGGTTTTCTGTCCAGTCGGGCCGCATGGGTGTCACATCAACCTCGGGAGGCGAGCGTCCCTGTCGGGTGAGCGCTCGGCGTTGGCCATCTCCAGACCTACGGGGGCTACGGGTGGATGGACCTCTTCGGATTACGAGCGACGCGACCGCCCAGAGCGACGGGTTGCGCCCTCTGTTAAGGGCACTACCGACTGAGGCGGGGTCGGTCAGCGACCATGTCCGCGGCCTGCACGTCGGCGCTGTCAAGGAAGGACAGCCTCTTGGTGCTGCACGCTGAGCGCGTGATCATCCTCGCGACAGATCCAAACTCAACTCGTGTGCGTATCAAAGTCATGAAACATGACAGCAGGATGCAAAGGGGTGGACCCCGGACGGACCGGCGGAACAGACCCATACGGTGACCAGGACCGCATCGCCGAGGCGATGCGCCAGACCCGCGAGGCCGAGGCCGCCGGGGCGCGATTGCGCGCCGCGATCGCTAGAGACCGAGATCGCTTGATCGCATTCGACGCCCTGATCACCCTCCTCGAGGAGCGTAATCTCCGCGGTGACCGGCAACTCGACCGTCAGATGCGCGCCAGGGTTCGCCAACTCCAGGAAGAGGTCGGGGTGCCACTCCCGCGCAGCGCTCTGCGGGCCCGTAGCACAACTCGCCTCCACGCTGTGCTGATGGACTGGCAGGAGGCGCTGGCCAACCTGCTCCTGCCCAATCGGTTCGAGTTCCTCGACCTCGGTGACACTCGCGACGATGGTGGCTCGGACGGCTCCTAGCCGTCAAGACGCGGTCCCCGCGCTGATCAGACGGCCAGCGCCTGCGGCTGGCGCACATCGGCCACGCGCAGGATCTCGGCCTCGTACAGCGTGTCGCGCTCCAGCAGCGCGCTCGCTAGGGCGTCGAGCCTGCCGCGATTGGTGGTGAGCAGCGTGACGGCCTGGGCGAGGCACTCGTCGGAGATGCGCTTCACCTCGGCGTCGATGACCAGGGCGGTGGCATCGCTATAGGGGCGTTGGACGCCGAAGGCCCCCCCTCCGCCGTCCTCTGAATAGTTGAGAGCTCCCACAGCCGGGCTCATCCCCCATCGCACCACCATCTCGCGGGCGATGGTGGTCACCAGCCGCAGGTCCGCCTCCGCACCCGTGCTGGCGATGCCGTAGACGAGCTGCTCGGCGGCGCGACCTCCGAGGGCGCCGGTGATCCGGCCTCGCAAGTAGTCCTCCCCGTAGTTGAAGCGATCGTCAACCGGTGTCTGGGTGGTGGCACCGAGTGACTGGCCGCGCGCGATGATCGACACCCGGCTGACCGGGTCGGCACCGGGGAGCAACAATCCCAGAAGCGCGTGGCCCGACTCGTGGTAGGCGATGCGTTCGCGGTCCAGCATGCTCAGGGTGAGCTTGCGTTCAGAACCGAGCTCGACTCGCTCGATCGCCACCGTGAAGTCGGCGGTGGCAACCAGGCTGGCTCCGCGTCTGGCCGCGGACAGCGCCGCCTCGTTGGCAAGGTTGCGGAGGTCGGCGCCGACCATCCCCACCGTCTGGGCTGCGATCTCGCCCAGGTTGACGTTCGCGTCTATCGGGATGTTGCGGGTGTGGATCCGCAGGATTGCCTCTCGGCCGCGACGATCGGGGGCGTGAACCTGGACGCGACGGTCGAACCGCCCAGGTCTCAGCAGGGCTGTGTCGAGCACGTCGGCGCGATTGGTGGCAGCCAGGACGATGACGCCCTCATGGGCGTCGAACCCGTCCATCTCGGTGAGGGCCTGGTTGAGGGTCTGCTCCTGCTCGTCGCTGCCGCCGAGGCGCATCGCGGAGCTGCGAGAGCGGCCGATTGCATCGAGCTCATCGATGAAGATGATCGCCGGCGCGGCGGCCCTGGCCTTGGTGAAGAGATCTCGAACTCTCGAGGCGCCCACGCCCACGATTGCCTCGATGAACTCCGACGCGGAGATGAAGAAGAAGGGCACCCCGGCTTCGCCCGCCACGGCGCGGGCCAGCAACGTCTTACCCGTCCCCGGAGCACCCACCAGCAGCACTCCCTTGGGCACGGTGCCCCCCAGCCGTTCGTACTTGCCGGGCTCGCGGAGGAAGTCGACCACCTCGAGAAGCTCAGCTCGCACCTCGTCGATGCCGGCCACGTCTGCGAACGTCGTCGGCGGATGCTCGCTGGTGTACAACCGCGCGCTGCTCTGCCCAAAGCGTCCGAGGATCCCGCCCGCGCCCCCACCGCGCATCGCCGCCATCCGCCTGCTGATGACCACGAAGAGCAGAACCAGCAGGAGCACGGGTCCGAAGCTGATCAAGAGGGTTTGCCAGAGTGGCGTTGGCGGATTGGGGTTGTCGGCGTTGACGACAACTTTGTGAGCCTGGAGCAGGTCGATGAGGTCGTCGGTGGCGAAGGACGGCCGCTCGGTCGAGAAGCTGGTGGCGCTGTCACGGCCCGGGGCGGCGCTGGCCGCCGTCCTCGACGTGCCGGTGATCGTCTCTGACGTGCTGGTGACGCTGTCGATGTTGTTGGCAATCACCTGCTGGACGAAGACGTTGTACGGGATCACCACCGACTTGGGCTGGCGTGGCGCCAAGACCACGTTGGTGAAGATGATGTTGACGGCGAAGAGCACACCGATGGTGACCCAGAAGTTGCGCGATCCTAAGGCCCGCCGCGGCGCGGTTGGCGGCTGACCAACGGCGCGGTCCGGGCGCGGCCGCCGCGCCGCGCCCGGACCGGTTGTGCCATCCCCGCGACCGGGACGAATGAATGGCTGCGCGATCCGGTTGATGTTCACCGTTTCGAGCCTGTCCCCACACCGAGAAGGCGACGCGCCACGATGGCCACGTCGCCTCCCGCGGAGTAGGAGTGGATTAGGCGGGCGGGATGTAGGCCATGTCCGTCTTCTGGAAGACGTCTGGCACCGGGTACTGTCCGAGCACGTAGTAGAGGATTGCCGCGTGCATCTGGTCGACGATCTGCAATGCGCCGGCCAGCGTGATGGCGTCCTTGCTCTGCAGGGTGGGCCCGGCCGCCAGGTACGTATCGGAGGCGATCTTCTCCAGCATCAACGCGAGCTTCGCCAGCCCGGGCACGTCTTTGACCTGCGCAAACGCCGTCTGCACTGTCTGGTTGAGGTCGGCCGGCGGGGCCGTGACCGCCGGGGCTCCGGCCGCCTGCAGGACGCCGTTCCACTTGTCGAGGGCCGCCTGGTGATGTCCGCCAACGGTGGTCACGAAGGTGGCAACAGCCGGCGGGACGGCCCCGAGCGAGCCGGCGGTCGCCGCGGCTCCCGCCGCCTTGTAGGTCGCCACGGCGAGCACCTCGAGGCTGGCAGCGGTCTTCGCCACCGCCGCGTCGCCGCTCGCGCTGGGCGAGGGAGTGGCCGCACCGCCGCTTGCGGAGCCGCTGGCCGAGGGTGACGTGCTGGTGCTGCCGCAGGCTGCGACAAGCACCACTGCCCCGGCCGCGCCGGTGCCCGCCAGGAAGGTGCGCCGATCGGTCGCCGCTGTCGCCACGCGGTGAAGGAGCGAGGAATCCTTGGTCACTGTGTTCTCCGCGCTCACGAGACCGCTCCTTCTTGCGCCGGGCGGGCGTGTTGCGTGTTGGGAATGGCGTCGG
Source organism: Candidatus Aeolococcus gillhamiae (assembly GCF_016464765.1). Classification (NCBI taxonomy): domain Bacteria; kingdom Bacillati; phylum Candidatus Dormiibacterota; class Candidatus Dormibacteria; order Candidatus Aeolococcales; family Candidatus Aeolococcaceae; genus Candidatus Aeolococcus; species Candidatus Aeolococcus gillhamiae. The sequence continues at coordinate 3,752 of NZ_JAEKNS010000149.1, forward strand.
GGAAGCCGGCGCTGCCGGCCGCCGCTGGGAGCTTGGACGCATCGACGGGAATGGCGATTAGGGTGGGATCGTTGGCCGGCAACAGCGCCGCCACCGCGAGCAGGGTGGCCAGGTGCTGGGTCTCGACACCCATCACCGTAGACATGATCATCTGCGACTTCTTGTCGCTGAACATCGAGACGTCAGCGAGATAGGTGTCCCGGGCGGTGTACTCGAGCAGTGTCGCCAACTGCACCACGTCGAGCGGAGTCATCAGCTTGGCCTTTGCGGTAGCCACCATCGGAGCCAAAGCAGGGTCGTCGCTGTCCTGGGCCTTGCCACCGAGTGCGGTGGTCTGGGCCTGGAAGGCCATCTTGTGCTGGTTGTGCTGGTCCATAGTTGTCATCGCGAAGGTCTTGATGACAGCGTTGCCGCCCGAGATGAACGGCAGCCCGAGCGCCGCGCCATAGGTCGCCACGGCCAGGTGTTCGAGTGACGAGGCGGTCTGCAGCATCATCACGTCGAGCGAGGAGTCGGCGAACACCGGCTTGGTGAGCGCGCCGACCAGCGCAGCAGCGATGCCGCCACCGACCAGTCCGCGGGTTGCCAGGCCACCCCCGGTCAGGCCGAGACGGCGAAGCACGCCACGACGGCTCTCGAGAAAGGCCTCCACCTCCTCCGGCTCCGCGGGCGTGTGTCCCCGGTCCGCGCGCAGGTCGCGCAGGTCGGCAAGATTGTCGTCGAGGCCACGCAGCGCATCGGCCTGCATGTCCTGCGACTCGTCGATCAATACCGTCAAATGACGGTCATCAAAGTGCATCGGCTTCCCTTCGGTGATGGATGTATGGCGGGAACCATGCTCTGGTTGTGGCCAAACCGTGTTCTCGTGAATAGCCGGAACACCTGCTGTGTACGCCAGCGCACAAAGCCCTGCCACCACATGCAGATTGATCGGTACGCTGGCGCACCAACCGCTCGTTCCGGCGCATCGTCAGCCGTGTCAAAGGGCACCGTCTGCGTAGGATCAGCACACGGGTTGGTGTGGTCCTCGCTGCAATGTGTGCAGCACACAGGCCCCGTCCGCTGACGACCGCGGACACCATCAGTCGCCACCACAGGGAAGCAGCACATGCCCTTCATCGGTACAGGTCACATCTGGATCCTGGGAATCCTCTTGATCATCGTTCTCATCGTCTGGGGCCCCGGCAAGCTTCCCGACGTTGGCTCCGGCATGGGTCGGGCAATCCGCGAATTCCGCAAGGCATCCACCGACGCCAAGGAGGAGTTCGCCAAGGCGACCCATCCGGACGCAGCACACGCCACCAGCGCGGCCGCACCCACGGCGTCAGCAGCCGAGCCGATCGCCGTCGAGCCCAGCGTCCCCCGCTGACCTGATCGCCGCTTTCGGTACCTGATCAGTGCAGGGCGTTGCCGACCACGGTCGGCGCATGACGATCGTCCAGCATCTCGAAGAGTTGCGGCGAGTGCTGATGATCTCAGCGATCGCGTGGATAGTCGCCACGGTTGTGGCCTTCGTCTTTCACGGCGCCATCTTCGAGTTCCTCCTCACCCCGTTGACCACAGTCCTCGGCAGGACCAACAACCACATCACCTCGACGGCGATCTTCACCAGCCCCACCGAGGGGTTGACCATCCCGATGAAGATCTCAGCCATCGCTGGCTTGATCGGCGCCATGCCGGTCATCCTCTGGCAGGTGTGGGGGTTCGTGGCCCCGGGCCTGCAACCGCTGGAGAAGAGGTTCGTCGGGCCCTTCATCGCCTCGGCGTTCCTGCTCTTCGCCGGCGGAGCCTCCTTCGCCTACTTCGTGATGCCGATCGGCCTGAATTTCCTGGCGACGTTCCTGGGCAGCAGCGCCGTCTACCTGCCCGACATCAATTCCTACCTGTCGTTCCTGCTTCTGCTGATCATCGCTTTCGGGGTCACCTTCGAGCTGCCGGTGGTTGTCATCCTGCTCGGCGTGCTCGGCATCGTCTCGTCAAAGACGCTGCGCCAGAAGCGCAAGTTCATCTGGGTCGGGATCATCGCCGCGGCTCTGGTGGTCACCCCGGGCGCTGACCCCTACACGCCGACCGCGCTGTTCATTCCCCTGATCATCTTCTTCGAGGTGTCTGTCCTCATCCTCGCCAAGGCACTGAAGCGGTGACCTCCTCACGGTGCGCTCAGCTGCGCCGCTGCCGCCCCATCCCATCACCGGAGATCCACTCATGCGGATCCATCTCGGCCTGCTGACCCTTGTGGGCATCTCGCTGCTCGGCGTCGTCGCCTGCGGCAGCGATAGCGGCACGTCGTCCGCGCAGGCGAGCTCGGGCAATGCGGTGACCATCAAGAACTTCGCGTTTGGCCCCAGCACCCTCCAAGTCAGCGCCGGCACCAGCGTCACCTGGACCAACAACGATCAGACCCCCCACACCAGCACTGCCGAAAAGTCCTCGCCGGCAAGCTGGGATTCGGCAAACCTCGCGCCGGGCGCCAGCTTTTCGTACACCTTCGCGAAGGCAGGCACGTACACTTACCACTGCAATATCCACCAATACATGACCGGCTCCATCACCATTCATTGAGCACGATGTCGATCCGCGCCTCCCGGTCTCCGCTCCGCCGACGTGGCGCATTCGTGAGTGGCTGCGGTCTTCTCGTCTGCGCTGCGGCGATGGTCGCCATCGAGGCGGCACTGGGCATGCGCGGCGGCGCGTCAAGGACGCCGGCGGGCACTGCCGACGGCCTGGTGGGCGGCGATGGCGGCGGCTCACCGCTGGGGCTGGTCGTCCTCGGTGACTCCACCGGGGCCGCGGTTGGCGCCAGCGTCTTCGATCGTGGCTACCCACGTCTGGTCGCAGCCACCCTGGCCGCCGCGGCCGGTCGGCCCGTCTCCCTGCACGTGCTGGCGGTGAGCGGCGCGCGGGTGGCCGACGTCCGCCACCTGCAGCTGCCCGACGTGGCCGCCCTGGCACCGGACATCGTGCTCCTCGTCGTCGGTGGCAACGACGTCATCCATCTCACCCGTGCCCGCACCGTCCGCGCCGACCTGCGCGCCGTCATCCGCAGCTGCGCGGACAGCGGCGCCGCGGTGGTGGTCACCGGCGTGCCGGCCATGGGCACCACCATCCGGGTGGCACAGCCGTTGCGTTCGCTGATCGGGCTGCGCGCCCACCGGCTCGACAGGATTTGGCGCGAGGAGTCGTCCGCCGCTGGCGCGGTCCGTGTCCAGCTCGCCCGAGAGACGGGTCCTGCGTTCGCTGCCAACCACGGTCTCTTCTCCGGCGACCGGTTCCACCCCAGCGACGCCGGCTACGCTCTCTGGGCGCGCGTGCTCGAAGGCGGCGTGCTGCGTGCGTACCGCGAAGGCGCCGACGACGACAGAGGTGAACGGATCGCGGCGCCGGCCGGGCGCGCCGATTGAGGGTCGGGAGCGACACAGCCGGTGACCCGGACATCGGCGCGCAGCGGCTGCTCAGCAATGGGAAGTCATTGGCACTGCTTGCTCCTAGCGGTCAGGTCACGTGTTGGTGTGCTCCCGAGCCCGACTCCCCGCCGCTGCTGTGGCGCCTGGTCGGGCCAGGCGGCTCCGCAGCAACCTGGGTGGGCTGCACAGCCGACGCGACCCCCGGGATTCTCGCCGGTCCTCAGCGCGGGTCTTGCCGTACAGCACTGGCCGGCGGGTGACCCCGTCCTCGACCACGGTGTACCGCGCGACCACAGACCGTCGGCACGAGGCCGCGCCGAACCGACCCTTCGCCGTTGAGCCTCTTTGCCATGGGGAGCACTGTACGTATTATTCGCCAGTTGTCACAGTCGCTGTCACAGTGACCACGATCGCCGTGCTGGCGGCTCCATGATGAGGGCGACGGCATACCTGTGTAAGGGATTTGGCGGAGCGAGAGGGATTCGAACCCTCGATCCGAGTTGCCCCGGATACCGCATTTCCAGTTCGTGTTTGAGGCGTCCTCAGGGGTCCACGGGCGTCCATCCTGAACTCGGCAGCGGTCCGATTGACGTGTTCCCGTCCACCAGAGTCCGCCGCCGTCCGGCCCCGTGGGGGTCAACGTGGGGGTCAGAAAACACCAGAGTTGGCACTAACCCACCTCCTTGACGGGGCCACTCAGCCCTGACCAGAGAGTCCCAGGCGAGGGGTGGGCGCGAGCGCCCAGCGGGCGACACGCCCGACGCGAAGCGAACCGAGTGGTCCGGCTTCGGCCCGGCTGCGTTTCTGGTCTCCATGCATTGCAACACCCTTTTTCCGCTTCCTGATCGGACAGAGTCTCTGGCTCCAGCGGAATGGGCGCGCCGCAGTGACGGATACGGACACGGCCACTCCGGCGATGGTGAGGAGGACGCAAGTCAAGCTCCAACCGGCCTCAGGGTTGGGATGCGTCAGGGAAGCCGAGCCGCCGCCAGCGCTGCCGCGATCGTGAGGGGTACGAGAACGATGCCGATCGCTGAGTAGCGCCGCGCCGAGGGGCGGGCGCCGACGGAGCGCGCCGCCTGCCACCACAGCAGCGCGGAGAGCGAGCCGGTCACCGCGAGATTCGGGCCGACGTTGAGGCCGAACAGCAGGCTGCGGGCGTGGAGCGGCATCCTCGATCCGAGCAGGACCGCCGCAGGCAGGTTGTTCACCAACACCGACGCCGCGGCCCCGATGGCGGCGGTCTCGATGCTCCCCGCTGTCGCCATGAGCAGACCGGGGTAGCTCCAGACGCGCGCTACAGCGCCGAGAGAGATTGCCACCAGGAAGACCCCGACAAGAATGCGGACGTCAACCTGACCGCGGACGCGGGCCACGTCCACGCGGCGCTGCCCGAGGCGGACTGCGACGAGAGCGACGCCCACCCCGAGGACCGGGAGAGCTGAATCCGCGAGAACGAGGATCAGGACGACGGCCGCACCAATGCCGAGGACGCTGAGGAGCCGCGAGCGGGGCGCGTCGGGGTCAGGGGTAACGGCGGCCGACTGCCCACTCCTGAACGCAAACGCCACAACCACGATCGTCACGGCCACTGCGGCGAGCCAGGGAGCGGCCATGCGGCTGAGGAAGGTCGAGCCGCTCACGTGCTCAGTGGAGAGGATGAGGAGATTAGTCAGGTTGCTGCCCGGCAGCAGCAGTGACGCCGCGTTGGACATGAAGACGCATCCGTACAGGAAGCGCAGCTCGCCGGCGCCTCGTCGCCGCGCCAGGTGGACCAGTACCGGGGTCAGGAAGGCCACCGATGTGTCCAGGTTCAGGAAAACGGTGACGACCGCCACCAGCAGCATGGCGACGACATAGAGCGGAAGGCTCCCGCCAGGAAGGCGGGCGAGCAAACCGGCAGCCCTGAGGAAGAGCCCGTCCTCGTTGGCGACCACCCCGATCAGGAGCAGGCCGGTCACCAGCACGAAGGGTGGCCACGTGTGAATCGCCGCGTCCCCGAGGGCGGCGGGGGCCAGGGCGGCCGCAGCCACGGCCCCGACCGCTCCGACGGCGAGGATGGTTGTCCGAGGTCTCACCCGCCAATCCTGACCGGCGAGATGTGGGGTGGGCAGTCCCGGGCCTGCTATGAAGGAGCTCCGCCGCCTCCGCGGCCGCGACGCGACGAAAGCCGGCGATGAGCTCGAAGGCGCCGTCCTGCCGTCGCTGCATATCGCCTTGGCGGCTCCTCGATTGCCGTATTCGTCGTGGTTGAGGTGCGTGGCGAATCATTGAAGTGACACGCAACCAAGTGTGATTGGGCACTCTGCCGCAAAATCGCCGACGACGCCATCGCTGTTACCGACGCAGCAGCGACTGATTCCTGTCGCGACCTCGCCGGCCTCGCCGCCACACCGGGACGCCTCCTCGCCACGGCTCCTCAGCCTGCTTCGAGGTCGGCTGTGTACGCGCCATCAGAGGCTGCGGCGTTGCACACCGCGCGCTGGAGGAAGGCCTGCCTGGCTGCATCGATATTCGACTCGTGGCCCTGCCACACGGAGAGGGCGTCTTCTTGCAGGGCCCGCGCGAAGGAAAACGTGACCCTCCACGGGTGAGGGCCCAAGCGGTTGATGGCATCAAGGTGCTCGGTCGCTTGGATGGGTCGCTGCCCTCCCGAAAGGAATGCGATACCCGGCACGGCAGCCGGAACGGTGCGGCGCAGACACTCCACAGTTGCCTGGGCAACGGATGCCGTCGAGGCTTGGGTTACGCATGCCTTTCCGGAGGTCACCATGTTCGGCTTGAGAATCATCGCTTCCAACTCGACGCGCTGTGCGGCCAGGCTGGTGAACAGCGTACGCAGCATTGATTCCGTCACCGTCGAGCAACGCTCCAGCGTGTGGCTGCCGTCCATGAGCACTTCGGGTTCGACGATGGGAACCAGCCCAGCCTCCTGACAGAGGGCGGCGTAGCGCGCCAGCGCGTGCGCGTTGGCGAGCATGCATCCGGTGGTGGGCAGCTCAGCGTCGACGGCGATGACCGCACGCCACTTCGCGAATCGTGCCCCGAGAGCCCGATATCCGGCAAGGCGCTGGCGGAGGCCGTCCAAGCCCTCGGTCACCGCCTCGCCCGGAAAGCCAGCCAGCGGCTGGGCACCGCCATCGACCTTGACGCCTGGTAGCACTCCCTGGGCGGCGAGCTGTGCTGGGAAAGGCACGCCAGCCGCGGTCGACTGATGGATCGTTTCATCGAAGAGAATGACACCGCTGAGCGAGTCGCCGATGCCCTCAGCACCGAAAAGCATCTCGCGGTATGCACGCTGGGACTCGGGAGTCGACGGGATGCCGACTGCAGCAAAGCGCTTGGCGAGCGTCGTCGTGCGTTCGTCAGCGGCCAGAATGCCGCGGCCTTCGCGGACCAGCCAGCGGGCGGTCGCGCGGATGTCGGTCACGCTCGCTGGGCTTGGCTCGTCCACTCTCTTCTCCGCTGTCTCCGCATCCTACGTGCCGTTCCTGGCCATACTGACCGACCTGCCCGGGCCGACACCATCACGCGCCGCGGGAACCGGGAGCTGGAGGTGGAGCTTCGATCGAAGCCACGATCACCCCAACATGCTGGACTGTTTGCCCGGCGATCCTCGTCCGGTATCGAACCCTCCCGTGTCTGCGCCGAGAGGTGTTCGTTGGGCTCTGGCTCATCACGGACTTGCGGGGTGTCCGAGAGCGCTCGCGTCTCGAATCGGTAGCCGATCCGCCGTCCACGCGGCGCGGGCGTCGGGTCAGCGCGGGCTGCCGGATGGTGCGGTGGACGGGCTCGATCACGTGAGCTGCACGCCCCATGTTGTCGTCAGCGACTGGCCCGGCTCCAGGCGCACCAGGGCGTCGCCACTCTGGAAGGCGTTGGGCGGACAGGTCATCGGCTCTGCGCCGAGCCCATGTCGACGCCGTTCTGGGTCGAGGGTGTCGCCGGTGTAGAGCTCGAGAATCGGGTAGTGCTCGTCCACCCACAACTCGGCACGACGTCCATCGGGTGCCAAGAGCCGAACCCAGGCCCGCCCACCGTCGTCACGAGCGAGGTCGGTGAAGGCGAAGTCCACCCTTTCATTCCCAAGGGGCTTTCCTCTGGAGAAGTCGAAGGGCGTACCGGCAACGGGTTCACGGCCTGTGGGGAGCTGCCGCTTCTCGTCGGTGAGGATGCGCGTGCGGGCATCGAGTTCCACGGTGCACGCATCGATCAGCCCGGTCCCCGGGGAGAGATAGGGGTGCTGGCCGCAGCCGTACGGGCAGCGGGTGGCGCCGGTGTTGGTGGCGGTGGTCGCCACACTCAGGCCAGCGTCGTCGAGCTCGTAGGCCACGCTGACCTCCAGGCTGAACGGATAGCCCATCATTGGGTGCAGCCGGGTAGCCACGACAACACGGCTCGGCGTCTGCTCTGCGGGCCGCCAGGAGCGCCAGCGCAACAGGCCATGGATGGCGTTGTTCTTCTCGGGCTCGGTCAGCGCCACCTGGTGGTCGACTCCGTCGAACCGGTAGCGGCCGTCGCCGAGCCGGTTCGGCCAGGGAACGAGCACGTTTCCGCGCGCCCCGTCGCACATGGCGTCGACGGGATACGGGTCAAGGACGGGACGCCCGCCCACCTCGTACTCGCGGATGCCACCCCCGACCTCGACGATCGTGGCCCGCTGCTTTCCCCTCCTGATCTCGAACTGCTCGCCGGAGGGCGGTAGCGTCATCGGTGACCTCCGTCGTACTCAGTCAACTCGTCATCGCGTCTCGGGACACACCATCGCACCATCGCACAGGAACGTCGGTGCGACAGCGTCGGGACAGACAGGCTCGCGGAGCAGACCACTGTGTCTTTGAACGTGAGGCCGCCCACGCTGGGGGGATCGGTCACCACGCTGGCGGTCGACACCGTCGCGAGACGGCGACAGAGGATAGCGAGCCGACGACAAGTCCGGATTGCGTCGGCGCCGAGCGGAGACGTCACACCGGGTAGGTGACTCCGCGCGGCACTCCTGTTGCACCGAGCTCCACTGATCCGCTTTCAACCAAGAGGACCACCTCCGATTCCGTACTTGTGGAGCCGCCTCCGCATCCACAGCGCTCCCACTGGCGTTCTTCAGTGTGGTGCGGCCTCGCTGCATCGGGCGCCGCTCTTTCTGCTGGCAGGCAACCTTCGACCTGATGAGACTGACCGGGCCATGAGGCTCGATCGGCACCGCCACGGTGTCGACATCCCACGGCCGAGCCTCAGCGTCGGTCGCGATGGCCGGGATGGATTACGGCCATGAACTCTGCGCGCGTCGATGGATCCGACCGAAAGACGCCACGCATGCTGGAGGTGAGCGTCTTTGTGGCCGGCTTCTGGGTACGGCGCATGAGCATGCAGAAGTGCGCCGCCTCGATGACCACTGCGACCCCGAGCGGCGAGAGAACATCATCGAGTGCAGCTGCGATCTCGATGGTGAGGCGTTCCTGGATTTGAAGGCGCCGTGCAAAGAGGTCGACGATTCGAGGAAGTTTGCTCAGGCCGATAATGCGGCCGTCGGGGACGTAGGCAATGTGTGCGTGGCCGACGAAGGGCAGCAGGTGATGTTCGCAGAGGCTGTAGACCTCAAGGTTGCGAACCACGACCATCTCCGAATAGGCCTCAGCGAAAACAGCGCCGTGCACCACGTCAGCCACGGTCTGGTCGTATCCGGCGGTGAGAGACGCCAGTGACGTCACGACGCGCTGCGAGGTGCCTCGCAGCCCTTCGCGCGACGGATCCTCACCGAGCAAGCGCAGCAGCCGCTCGACCAGGTGCGCTGCCTCGGTCCCGGGCGCCGAGAGTGCCGATGCATCCAGCCGGCCTGAGGAGATGGTACAGACGCACGGACTCCGCGCCGACGGCTGCTGCAGTTGGCTCCCGTTCACGACAAGCACACCATCCGGCTCGTCCGGCCAGCGGTCGCGCTCATCGAATCATCTCATCGCCACTCTTGCCGGTGGCGGTGTGGGTGGTGCAGCGCCGGCTTCCGGAACCTGATTGGGTGCCCGCGACTCACGGTGCGGGGCCGGAGGAGTTCCCACCACTACCGTCTACGTGGCAGGGACCGGAGCCAAAACCTCATCGGCGACGCACAATCGTTGGAGGCGCCGACGAGCACGAAAGTACCAGAGGCGGGCCAGTTCGCGCGGGCAGCCCAGGGTTTCACCGATCTCGTCGAATGAGTGGCCCTGAACGGCCCGCATGACCACCGCGGTCCGGTATCGCGCCGGCAGAGCGGCGACCGCGATGCGCAAGTGCGCCTGGATCTCGGCGCGTACCGCCGCCTCCTCGGGATCGACCTCGACGAAGCGTGCGTCCGCCTCAGCGAGGCTTTCCTGGGCGAGCCGCGACGCAGCAGTCTGCAGACAGGTGCTGCGCCGCGCCTGCTTGCAGCAGACGTTGGCCACAATGCGCAGCAGCCAGCTGATGTAGGCCTCCGGGCAGCGAAGACCCGGCAACTCCATGAGCACCACGAGCAGGACGGCCTGGGTGAGATCGTCGATCATCTGGTGGTCGAAACAGCGCCGCGCAACGGTCCGTTCCGCTAGGGGCCGGGACAGGCGAAGCAGCTCTGCGACAGAGGTCCGGTCCCCGGCCTGGGCTCGCCGAACCAGCGGGGTACCGATGCGCTCAGGGCGAGAATCGATCATCTCCGGTGCCGGCTCGGCCAATGGTCGTCTGGTCCGATTCCCATGGCTCGCCACCCCACGTTGCGCCGACTCAGAGCTAGGTTTGCGCGCCGCCTAGTTAAGACAGCATGGAGTGGGCGATCAGCCGTCTTCTGTGCCCTGCCGAACAGATGAAGAACTTGAAAGGCCCTCGCACGTCGATCGCATCGCCGCGGGCGAGAATCGCTCACCATCGGCGACGGCGAGAGTCACAGCGTCCGCCGCCAGGCCGGACTGGGGTCAGGCCGACGACTCAGTCCCGGGCCCGCTGTGCGGAATGAGCAACCGATACCAGAGCGTGCCGTCCGCCTCCACCGCCTCGAGTGTTTCCGGCTCGCGCTCGAGCCACTCCTGGAGGCGCGCGATCGTCTCGGCGAGATCCACGATCCTGTTGCCGGCATCCACCCCCCAGGCGGCGGTGGCGAGGTCGAACGGTGCACGGCGGCCCGGGTGGGCAAGGAGCACGGCGAGGACGGCTGCGTCGTCGTCGCTGAGGTAGTGGTGATCGCGACGCTCGAGGGGAACATACGGCTTGCCGGCGGCTCTGGCGGTTTGCGGCGGTGGCGTCCGGGGGAGGGCGTCGCGGAATTCTCCGGGAAAGGTTGTCGCGTCCACGGGGCGGTAGCGGGAACGATCGAGGACGAGCGGGGAGGTGGGGTGTCCCGGCACGAACAGCTTGATCGCCAGCGTCTCGTCGTCGAAGCTGTCGATTTCGGCCCTCGTCCAGATGTCGGCGATGAAGGCCAGCACGGGCTGGGGACTCACCGTCTGGCGCCACGTCATGAGGTCACCCCCACCCACCTTGGCCGACAGGCCTGCCGATGCCACCGCATCCGGAGGCGACCGAGAACGCTCGGGTTCCTGAACCCACCTCCACGACCTCTGCGGACGGGAGGACGGCAGCCTCGCTCAGGCACGGTCGCGCTCCGGCGAACGTCGGCTGGCACCGACCGAATCCGTGGGTACGACGACCACAGGATGGTGGGCGTGGTGGGTGAGGTGGTGGCTGACGCTGCCCAGCACCAGCTCGGCAAACCCTCCGCGGCCGCGCCGCCCCACCACGATGAGATCAGCCTGCTGATCGGTGGCGGCGTCCTCGATCACGACGGCGGCCTCGCCCTCGCCGATGAGCACCCGCCGCGGAGCGATCGCGGTGCCGACGCGGGCACACCACTCCTCCACCACGGCACGCTCCTGCTCACGGGCCTCATCGGACACCCCGGCGCCGGCTGCGGCCGTGGCGGCGGCCAGACCGCCGATGCTGGCCGCAACTCCGAACCGCAACGAGGATATCGGCGCGCGGGCATGGACCACCAGGAGCTCGGCACCGAGCGCGCCCGCAAGGTCGGCTGCCCAGCTGAGCGCCTGACCGGCGCCGTCCGATCCGTCGATGCCAACGAGGATGCGCTGGATCGTCATCAACTCCGGCTCCGCGAGGCCACCATCGCCAGCCTGAGGGCCCAGGAGGCGCAGAGTCCTCCCGCTTGCCTCGACGGATCGGGTGGAGCAGCCACGGTGGTAGGTGGCCCGGAGCTCCGTCTGCGTTGCACCAGTCCCCCGCGTAGGCGCCGGTGGGATGATCCCGAGCGCATTCGATTCACACCGAGGGACCTGGTTGACCCCCGACCCCACGACTGATCGCCGGCGTCTGTCGCGCACCTCGCTGGTGACCGTGCAGCGGGGGCCGGCGCTCATGGCCATCAACCAGGGGTCGACATTTCTGGTCTGCGCGACGGACAGCTCCATCGAGTCCCTCAAAGGGCAGGGGCAGGGGCTGTACGCGGACGACACCCGCTTCCTCTCCCGCCACCGGCTGCGGCTGAACGGCCAGGCCTTGAGCGTGGTCGCCTCGAGCCGCCTGTCCTATCACCATGCCCGCTGGACGCTGATGGCCTCGGAGGTGGCCTCGCTGGATGGCAACGTCTCCGACGTGCGCGTCATCGTCACGGTGGATCGGGTGATCGGTGCGCAGCGCCTGCACGAGGACCTAGCCGTGACCGCCTATGGTGCGACGCCCGTCCTCCTCCTTCTCGAGGTCATCCTCTCCAGCGACTTCGCCGACCTCTTCGAAGTGCGCACCGAGCGCTGGCAGCGCCGGGCGAGCCTGGCCACCACCTGGCACGCCCAGCAGCTGGAGAGCCGCTACCGGCGCGACGGATTCGTGCGCCGCTGTCTGGTGCGCAGCGACAGCGCCCACCCGGCGACGTACGCCAACGGGGAGCTGCACTTCCCCATCGACCTGCAACCCAATCAGCCGTGGCGCGCCCATCTCCAGTACGACCTGCTCACCTCGGCGCGGGCGCGGCCGGCGCTGGCCTCCTGCCCCGTTCACACACCTGTGGAGGATCGTGCCGAGCGCCTGCGGCGCCGTTGGCATCGGACCGTTTCGCGGGTGATCCCGACCGACCTGCGCATGCTGCAGGCGTACGAGCAGGCGGTCGAGGACTTCGCGGCGCTGCGGCTGTACGACCTCGACTTCTCGCAGGACGTGTGGCTGCCGGCCGCCGGCATCCCCTGGTTCGTCGCCGTCTTCGGACGCGATTCCCTGCTCGCCTCGATGCAAGCCCTGCCCGTGCATCCCCTCTTCGCCATGGGAACGCTGCAGAAGCTATCTCAGTGGCAGGCGACCGAGGACGATCCGGTGCGCGACGCCGAGCCGGGCAAGATCTGCCACGAGATGCGCGTCGGCGAGTGGGCGCAGTTCCACACCATTCCCCACTCTCCCTACTACGGCACGGCTGACGCGACCCCTCTGTATCTGCTGCTCTTGGCAGAAACCTATCGCTGGCTCGGCGATGCCGAACCGTTGGGCCGCTTCCGCGACACGGCCGAACGCTGCCTCGACTGGATCGATCGGTATGGCGACCGCGACGGCGACGGTCTCCAGGAGTGGGCACCCCGCAGTGCAACCGGCTACCGCAACCAGTGCTGGCGCGACGCCGAGGACGGGGTGCTCGACGAGCAGGGCGGCTTCCCGCCGCACCCGATTGGCACCTGTGAGCTGCAGGCCTACGTCTATGCGGCCAAGCGGGGAATCGCGGACCTTTTTGCGGCCTGGGGTGATGGCGCCCGTGCCCAGCGGCTCCGCGACGAAGCCGAGTTGCTGCGCGGGCGCTTCCTCGAGGCGTATTGGCTGGAGGTGGAGGGCACCGTTGCCTTCGCCCTCGACGGGAACAAACGGGCGTTGCGCACGGCCACCTCCAATCCCGGTCAGGTGCTCTGGCTGAGTCTGCTCGATCAGGATCGCGGGGAGCGCGTTGCCAATCGGCTAATGCAAGCCGACCTCTTCAGCGGCTGGGGGCTGCGGACGCTCTCCACCGAGCACCCCTCCTACGACCCCTACTCCTACCAGCGCGGCTCGATCTGGCCCCATGACACCATGATCGCCGCCGCGGGATTGCGCCGCTACGGTCGCATCGAGGATGCCTGGCGGCTGGTGGACGGCCTGCTCGCCGCGGTCACCTCCTTCGAACGGATCCAGATGCCAGAGCTGTTCTGCGGGCTGCCCCGACGCCACCCCGGCGTCCCGGTGCCCTACCAGCGTGCCAATGTCCCGCAGGCCTGGGCGGCGGGCAGCATCTTTATGGCGGTGCGCGTGCTCCTCGGCCTCGAGCCTGACGCGCCGCACGGACGCATCTACCTCGACCCCGCCCTTCCCCCCTGGTGCCCCGAATTGACGATCCGCAACGTGCGGGTCGGGGCACACCGCCTCGCCATCAGGGCCTGGCGCCGCCCCGACGGCTCCTGCGAGGTCAGCGTCGAGGGCAACCGTGCCGGGCTGGAGGTCGTGCGTGGCCGCCCACCGTGGCTGGAGCTGCCCTTGGCCTGAGCCCCTAGCGCTCGGCGAAGCCATCCGCGGTGCGGCGGCCGCTCGTCACCGCCAGAGAGTCGTAGAGGTTCAGGTAGCCGTCGGCCATTGCGGACGGGCTGAAGCGCGCCCGTGTCAGCGCGGCACAGTACTCCGGCTCGATGTCGACGGCGCACTGCACCGCCGCGACCATCTCATCGACATCAGCGACGAGGAAGCCAGTCTGACCCTCGTCGATCAGTTCGCAGGCGGCGCCGCGGGCCATGCTGATCGCCGCCGTGCCGCTGGCCATCGCCTCCACCACCGAGAGGCCAAACGGCTCATCCCACTGGATCGGCGCGAGCAGGGCGATGGCGCGCGCGAGCAGGCCGGCCTTGGCGACGCCGGCCACATTGGCGATGTGCACGACGCGATCGCCGTCAAGCGCCGGAGCGATGCGTTGCTCGAAGTACTCGAGCCCCGACGTGGTGGTCTCGACCTTGCCGGCCAACACCAGCCGCAGCCCGGTCCTCCGGGCCACCTCGATGGCAAGGTGCTGCCCCTTGTCGGGACAGATCCGGGCCAGGCAGAGCAGGTAGGGCTCCTTCTCCTCACGGCTGCCCACCCCCAGATGGTGGAGCGCGACCGCATTGGGCACGGTGCCGATCCAGGCCAACCCTGGCGCCGATTGGCGCTGGCTGCTGCTGATCGCAGCGAGGCCAAGCTCGTCGCCGAGCGCCGCGTAGAAGCTGGCGTCCGGCTCGTGAATCCCGCCGTGGACGGTGTGCAGCACGGGTGCGACACCAAGGTGGACACAGCCCAGCAGGGTGGCGAATCCGACGTGATCGTGGATGACGTCGAAGGGCCCGCGACGGCTGAGGGTCTCCAGAACACGGGCGGCGTAGGTCAGTTCGCGGAGACGTTCGTTGTGCTGTCCGAGGTCCGTCCGCCACGCGAGTGGCGCCTGAACCGTGGCCTGGCGATCGGACCCTTCCGCGGCCAGCAACGTGACTCGATGTCCGCGCGCGCGCAATTCCTCGGCGAGCAGGGCGACCACGCTCTCGATGCCACCGTAGCCGTGCGGTGGCACCGGGTACCAGGGTGGCGCCACCAGCGCAACGTGGCGGCGCATCGACATCGAGAGCGGCGCAGACGGCGGGCCTCCGTCGACGGGGCGCACGGTTGCCAGGGATGCCATCGGCTGATACGTACCGGCGCTGCCCGGTACGTATCACTTGGCCGACAACAGCTGCTGCGCGGCAGCCTGGCTTACCATCGATTCATCCCAGGAGCCGACGCCGACGCAACACCTGGAGGAGTGCGGAGATGACGGCAGACAAGGCGACAACAAAGCACGGCCTGGCCATCAAGAGCGTCAGGGATCCCGCGTCTGCCGACGACGGGCGGCGCATCCTCACCGACCGTCTCTGGCCGCGTGGGGTCTCCAAGGAGAAGGCCCGGGTCACCGAATGGTGCAAGGATTTCGCCCCGACCAAGGAGCTGCGCCAATGGTTCGGGCACGATCCCGCGCGCTGGGCCGAGTTCCGCAAGCGCTACCACAAGGAGTTGGTAGAGCGCGACCAGCTCGTCGCGCTGCGAGAACTTCGCAACCGCTCCCGCAAAGAGAAGATCACCCTCGTGTATGACGCCCACGATCACGACCACAACGAGGCGGTGGCCCTGTTGGAGTTCGCCCACAAGCTCTCATGAGCGCCCCACTGCCACCGTCGGAGCCTGCGGCGATCCGATCCGATCGGGATTGCGTCAACGGCAGCGTCGGCAGGCAGCGCGCGGTGCACGCTCTCTCTGAAGGTCCCGGGCGGTCACTCAGGTCGAGCCGCCAACTCAAACAACGGGGCTTGCCCGACACTCCCGGAATGCGCCACCTGCACGCCTTGCCTTGCACGGAAGCACAGAGTCACGAATGAGCGGTCCACGCCAGCCGAAAACCCCGCCGCGAGCGGCCGGCAGGCCGGCCGAGGAGGCCGAAGTCACCGAGCTGGTCCTTGCCGTCCGTCGCACCAACATGGTGCTCGACGCTGGATCCGTGGTCGCCCAGGCTGCACTGGGCATTGGCCGCAGCGATCTCGCCGCTCTCGAACTGCTCACCATCAGCGGCAAGCTTACTGCCGGCGACATAGCCGACCAACTGAGTATCAGCACGGGGACGGCGACGGCCGTCGTTGATCGCCTGGCCGAGGCCGGCTACGCGGTGCGCAACGCCGACGCTCATGATCGGCGGCGCATCTTGGTGTCGATCACTCAGAAGGGGCGGCGGCGGTTCCAAGAAGCGTTCCAACAGCGCTGGCAGTGGCTGCACGAGGTCGCCTCGGATCTCTCGTCGGACGAATTGGCGACCGTCGTGCGCTTTCTCTTGCGGCTGCACGAGATCATGCCCGAGGAATGGCGGCAGGAGGTCTCGGCGTCGCTGCCGACGCCGATCCCGGTGAGCCGCGGCCGCCGCAGCCGCTGACCGTCTCCCCTCTCGTCGAGGCGACACGCCCGAGATATTCCTCGGGCAACGAGAACCCACCTGATCGAGTGTTCGCACGGCGTCTGAGGGTTTGGCTTACCTAAAGGTCAAGCGGAGCTTGAGGAGTTGTCGGCTGACCCTCCACACTTCATACTGTGCCAGAGTATCTCGTATCCCGCGACAAACATCACACCAATCCTGCCGAAGACAGCAAGGATGCGTCGTATTGGAGCTGAGCCACCGGCCGTGGGAGCCTGAGGCCCTGGACGTGACCCTGGAGCAGGGCCGTCCCGAGGGCAACAGCATCCTCGGGGCGCTCCCCGCCGACGACTTCGAGAGGCTGCAGCCGAAACTGTCGCTAACCCCACTGCGCGTCAAAAACGTCCTGTTCGAACCGGGTGCGCCAATCGACGTCATCTACTTTCCGATCGATGGCGTCGTCTCGCTGGTCACTCCGCTGCGTGACGGTGCCATCGTCGAGGTGGCCACGATCGGCAACGAAGGAATCGTCGGTGTCCCCTACTTTCTCCGCGGTGCGCTGGCGGTGCGGGCCATCGCCCTGGTCAAAGGCCGGGCGCTGCAGATTAAGGCGGCCGATTTCCGAGCCGAGGTCACCTCGCCCGGCCCGCTCTGTGATCTGGCGCAGAGCTACGCACAGGCCCTCTTCAGCCAGGTGGCCCAGACCGCGGCCTGCAACCGACTCCACTCGAACGAGCAACGCTTGAGCCGCTGGCTGCTGATGAGTCACGACCGGGTGGGGCGAGACACCTTCGACATCACCCAGGAATTCCTGGGCCAGATGCTCGGTTCTCGACGGGTCACAGTGACGCGTTCCGCTTGCAGCCTCCAGGCGGCTGGCCTGATCCGATATCACAGAGGCCATCTGACCATCGTCGACCGCCACGGTCTGGAGGACGCCGCCTGCGAGTGTTACCGGGTCATTGAAAAGGAGCTTGCCCGGCCTCTCGCGCTCGCCACATGACCGCACTTGAGGGAGAGCGTCAATAGCGGCACTCCAGGCTGATGGCTGGCGCTCTGTGCAGTGGCGATGTGAGGCCGCCGGGGCGCACTCGATGATACGTGGCACCCGTTCTGAGGTACGTACGAGTTTGCGCCGGCCTTCGTCAAGCGGCCGCGCGCGGGCCACCCTCGACCGTATCGACAAGGAGCGCGACACCCGAGCGGACGCGTCCGTGAGGCTGCCACGTACCACGGAGGAAACATGGACTCGAAGGCGCGGAATTGCCCGTCTCCGGGCTTGCGGGACGCTGATGCTCGCCAATTCGAGCCACACGCGCCGGGGGGGTGCCACAGCCTCGCCGACCAGGCGGACCACATCCAGGCACCACCTCGCTGGGCACGTGCGCACCTCTGCCGTGAGGATAGATCTCAGCGTGAGGTGCAGCGCATGAGTCGTGCCCGTCTCCGAGCGGCGCTCGACCCAGCGCCACTGTCGTGACCGATTACAGCGTCTTCCCGATCTGGATCGTCATCACCCACTTCCTCAACATGCTCTTCATCCTGTTCCTTGCACGCAGCGGGCTCGAAGTGCTGTCCGCGTGTCCGAAGTTCTACTGGAACGACCACTGCATGCCGGGCCGCGAATGGCTGCGCCTCACCAAGAAGACGTTCTCGGCTGAGTCCGCCAGACCGTGGAGTTCGCTGGAAGAGGAGGACTCGTGGTCGCCGGTGGTCGCGCTTCCAGGACGCAAGAACCTCGGCATCGGACGGCATTGGCACTTCATGAGCATCCAGTTCTGGATCCTCACCGGCGCCGTCTACATCGCGCTGCTCTTCAGCAGCGGCTACTACCGGACGATCGTGCCGACCTCCTGGGCCATCTTCCCCAATGCGCTGCGAGCGGCCGGCGACTACCTGCAGTTCCACCTGCCGCCGGCCCAACCGGGCCTGCCCTTCAATGCCGCTCAGCAGCTCTCCTACTTCGCCGTCGTCTTCCTGCTCGCCCCCCTCCAGATCCTCACCGGGGCCGCGATGTCCCCCGCGGTGATCGGCCGCTTCCCGGGCTACGCCAGGCTCTTCGGGGGCCGGCAGCGCGCGCGCAGCCTGCACTTCATCGGCCTGTGCCTCTTCGTGGCCTTCATCGCCGTGCACACGCTGATGGTCATCCTCAGCGGGCTGCCCGAGCTGTGGACGGTGATGGTGCTGGGGCATCGCGAGCGACCTCCCTACACCGATCAGGGCCTGGCTTTGGCCATCGGCCTGGCCGGTCTTTTCGGGATCGTGGTGCTCAACGTCGTCGCCACGCTGGTGTCGCTGCGCTACCGCCGCTCCGTCCAGCGCTTCCTGGGCATCGTCGTCGACCCCTTCGAGCGGCTGCTGTCGCGGGTGTTCACCTCCCGTCAGGGCTACTCGTGGGCCGACGTCTCGCCGTACTTCCGCGTGAACGGCTATCCCCCGCCGGACGAGCACTACCGGACGCTGGCCGCAAACGGATTCGCCGAGTACCGGCTGGAGATCGCCGGCCTCGTCGAGCATCCCCTGCTGCTCGGCCTGGAGGAGCTGCGCGCCTTGGGCTGGACCTCGCAGATCGTGCTGCACAACTGCATCCAGGGTTGGTCGGCGGTCGCCCAGTGGGGCGGGGTACCGATGGCCAAGGTCCTGGAAGCGGTCAAGCCCAAGCCGAACGCCCGTCACATCGCCTTCTACGCCTTCGACGACAAGAGCGTCACCGAGAACGAGGGTCGCTCGGGCCACTTCTACGGGACCATCCCACTCCACCTGGCGCTCAAACCCCAGACCATCCTCGCCCTGGAGATGAACCGCAAACCGCTGCCGGTGGAACACGGCGCCCCGGTCCGCCTGCGCATCGAGACCCAGCTCGGCTTCAAGATGGTCAAGTGGGTGCGCGCCATCGAGTTCGTCGAGGACTACGCTGCCATCGGCCAGGGCCAGGGTGGCTGGCGCGAGGACCAGCAGTACTACGCCAACGCGGCCGGGATCTGACGGACGTGAGCGACCTCTCGCGATCGACCCACACCGGGCGGCCTCGGGTGGTCGTCGTCGGGGCTGGCTTCGCAGGACTGGCGGCGGTCAAGGCACTGAAGGCCGCCCCGGTCGAGGTGGTCCTCCTCGACCAGCACAACCACCACGTCTTCAACCCCTTCCTCTACCAGGTGGCCACCGCCCTGCTCGAGCCGGTGGAGGCGGCCAATCCCGTTCGAGCACTGGTGCGCGGTCTGCGCAATCTCACCTTTCGGGTGGCCACCGTGAGTGACGTCCACCTGCGCAGCCAGCAGGTTGGCACCGATCGCGGCGTGGTCGCGTACGACTATCTGATCCTGGCCGCCGGCAGCGTCAGCGACTACTTTCACAGCGCCGACATCGCTGCTCGCTCATTCGGCATCAAGGACCTGGGCGAGGCGCTCGAGCTGCGCAACCAGGTGCTCAGCCGCTTCGAGCAGGCCAGCTGGGCCGCCGACCCTGTTGAACGGTCCCGGCTGCTCAGTTTCGCGGTGGTCGGCGGCGGCCCTACCGGGGTGGAGTTCGCCGCTGCCCTGGCCGTCCTGGTCGAAGGTTCGCTCGCCAAGGACTTCCCCAGCATCACCCGCGAGGAGGTCAGCATCGTCCTGGTCGAGGGCTCGGAGGCGCCCTTGGCCTCGTTCGCCAAGGGCCTGCAGCGGTCGGCGGCGCGCGCCCTGGCGAACAAGGGGGTGCGCGTGGAGTCCAAGGCCATGGTCGCCGACGTCGACGTCGAGGGACTGCTGCTGAAGGACGGACGCCGCATCGAGGCGGCCACCGTGGTCTGGGCGGCCGGGGTGACCGCCAATCCGCTGGTCGAGAGCCTCGGTGTCGAGCTGGGCTCCAAGCGTCGCGTCCCGGTGACAGCAACCCTCCAGTTGGCCGGCCATCCCGAGGTGTTCGTCGTCGGCGACCTCGCCGAGATCCCGGGACGGTCAAAACAACCCCTGCCGATGCTTGCCCAGGTGGGC
Source organism: Candidatus Aeolococcus gillhamiae (assembly GCF_016464765.1). Lineage (NCBI taxonomy): Bacteria > Bacillati > Candidatus Dormiibacterota > Candidatus Dormibacteria > Candidatus Aeolococcales > Candidatus Aeolococcaceae > Candidatus Aeolococcus > Candidatus Aeolococcus gillhamiae. Next base: position 24,046 of record NZ_JAEKNS010000149.1, read on the forward strand.
CTGCAGAGCGGCGGTCACGCCGGCCGCGCCATCGAGGCCATGCTCGCCGGACGCAGGGTGGCGCGCTTCCGCTACCACAATCTGGGGACCATGGCCGTCGTCGGGCGCAACGACGGCATCGCCCAGATCGGCCCGCTCCACCTCTCCGGATTTGTGGGCTGGCTGGCCTGGCTGTTCCTGCACATCGCGCGTATCCACGGCCTGAGCGGCCGCTTTCTGGTCCTGGTCAGTTGGATCTCCGGCTTCGTCTTCGCCGATCGGCCGGTCCGGCTGGTGGTGGGGCCGCGGAAGGCGATTCCCCACGCCTCCCAGACCGCCGGACGACCGGGAGGCGCCGACGCCATCGAGCTCCCCAGCCCGAGCGTGGCCACTGTCGATGAGTGGGGTCCGGCAGCGGCGCTGGCATGGTGGACCCAGGACCTGCCGGGGCGCGAGCGCACCTGAGGTGCTTTTGGTCTGCGTCGTTCACTGCGACGCGATCCGTGCTGGACTACGCTGTTGACAACTCCACAGAACCGGAGGCCCGAGAGAAAGTGAATCCTGACCCTGCCGAGGCCGCGGACGCTCGCCAACAGGGCGAGCGCGTCGGCGCGCCGGTGATCGAACTGGACTGCGCTGCGGACATCGCGGCGCTGCGGGCGAGCGACTCCTATGGTCGCGCCGACCATGCCGCCGAGACCGTTGCCAAACAATCCGGGCTTCGCGTGGTGCTGGTCGCGCTCAAGGCGGGAGGGCAGATGCACGAGCACCACGCTGATGCCCCGATCACCGTGCACGGGCTCGCGGGCCGAATCCAGTTCACCGTCGGCGGCCAAAGCCACGAGCTGGTCCCCGGACGCGTGCTCGTCGTCGCCGCCGGCCTGCGCCACGCAGTCCTGGCCATCGAGGAGAGCGCGTTTCTGCTCACCATCGGGGGACTGCACCCCGTCCACGACGCGAATGGACCGTAGCGTGGGCATCCGCGGTCGCGAGCCCAGCAGCGGTTTGCTCGCCAGCGACGCTGCTCAGCTCGAGGTGCCGGCGTCTCCTGCTCGGTCCCATCTCGACGATCGAGAAGCCCCCGGGTGACGGCGCGCTCGCGGCCCGCCGCACACCCCCGCACCGTGCAAGGACTGCTGGCCCGCGAGCACGCCGAGGTGCGCCACCACCTCGACCATCTGCGCGCGATCGCTGACGCAGCGCCGAGCGAGGAGCCGCTGAGATTGCGCAACAAGCTCGACGCGGTCTTGAGCTTCCTCCACAACGGCCTCCTCCCCCACATGGACGTCGAAGAGCAAAGCCTGTACGCGGCGGTCGACCGGCTCGCGGAGGGGCCGCACAGCGGCGCGGCGATGGTCCTCGACCATGGGGCGATCCGTGCCCTGGTCGCCGATGTGGACCGCGTGAGCAGTGGGCTCCGAGCCAAGGAGGAGACCGCCGAGCTGCAACGGCTGCTCTTCGTCCTCGAGGCCGTGGCCCGCCTCCACGTCGACAAGGAGGAGGAGCTCTACAGGCCCGCGCTCAAGCGTCTGCCGTCCAAGGTCCGGGCAGAGATCGCCGCGCAACTGCGCGCCCACGCGGTCACCCACGGGCACGAGCGCTGGGGGTTTTCCGACCACCCGCGCCCCTGAGCGCTGGCCACCTCGGCACGCCCGTCGACCGCGCGATCCGGGCCCTGGTCGCCGATGTGGACCGCGTGAGCAGTGGGCTCCGAGGCAAGGGGCAGACCGCCGAGCTGCAACGACTGCTCTTCGTCCTCGAGGCCGTGGCCCGCCTCCACGTCGACAAGG
>NZ_JAEKNS010000084.1:0-16806 GCF_016464765.1 Candidatus Aeolococcus gillhamiae
ACCAAATTAGATACCTAGTGTGATTACCGGGCTACTCGTGTGCCTACGGTTTCGGCTCCAAAGCCGCTCCCGAACACCTCGGCTGAACTCGAAATCACCTCGCCGAAGTTCGTCCAACCGGATTAGCTGCGGAACCCCGGGTGGTGCCTCATCGCACACCGTGATCCGTCGCGCATGTTCGACACGCAACCCAGCGCATCCGTGGTGCCCCGGTCGCGCGTCACCTGCGAGCGTGCAGCGCGCCACAGAGTCCGCCCAGGGCGTCGGAATGACCGATCGCGGTGGCGCGTTCGTACGCGGCGTTGCACACCCTCAGACCTCCTTCACGCAGCTTTACCGAGGCTCTCTGGTGGCGTGACCGACGCCACGCAGGCGAAGCGTACGTTTGCTCTACGTCCGGTTCTGGCCGGGAGCCGCGGCAGCGGCAAGCGCTCAGACAGGGCAACAGGAGGATGCCGGGCGACACGCTGACGCGATGTCACGGCTCGAAGCCACTCTGCGAACTACGATGAGGCCCAGCGCCGCCTGACTCGAAGGCGGCGACCCGTCGAAGGCCCAGCGCCACAGGAGTTCGGCCGTCTCGTTCCTGACAGCGCCAACCTTGCGTTCCGAGCGCTCACTTTCAATCCAGCGCATCGGAAACGTGCGCGTGTTCCTGCGAGCCGATCCCCGCCACGAACTCGCGCCAACCGGCCGAGCCGTACGCCGGTCCTCTCGACTCAGCGCCACGGCGGAATGAGAGTTGTCAATCAGCTGGGCTCCCGCGCTGGCCGCGCACCCAGCCGCCACGTGGTCTCGGACGAATCGTGCGTCGCGACGAGGGTGCGACGTCCGGGCGAATCGTCACCTCGGGCGGAGCATCGAGCGCGAACGTCCCAGCCGGAAGCGGCCTGTCGAAGAGGATCTCCTCGAATTCATCAATGGCGATGGTGCGACCATTGACCGCAGCGCCGAGGTGCAACAGGACGCCGCGTTCGACGTCAACGATGAGGCGATACTCATCTGCACCCGGCCAGATGACCGGCGTCTGCGGATCTCTTGGAACTCCGCGAACACGAAGTGCGTCCCTTCCAGCATGCGTCACTCGCTGAGGAGACACCAAGCGTAAGGCCTTCGCAATCTCCGCAGGCCTCAGCATCGCGTGCAACGACTGACTCAAGCCCACACCCGCGCGCGTTCCGGGAACTGCGCTCGCCGCGTTCGTGGACGCATCGATGCCGCCGTCCCAGTACCACCAAGTCGGGCCGTCTATTACCACCACCCGCCATTGGTTGGGGCCTGTCTGCGTTTCCAGGCGCCAGAGCCACGGCTTCTGCATCCATAGGCGCGCCCTCTCGTGGAGCTGGCCGTTGCTCTCGTCGCCCTTCGCCAGCTCGCCCTGGGGATGGAGGGCGACCACGCTGCCGCGCGGCCGCCCATCTGACCAACGATTCCAGGCTTCGACAGAGACTTGGTTGTCGAGCAGCGAGCGCAGTGTTCCGGTGAGACCGGAGAAACTACTCGTCTCAAGGATAGATTGAACTTCGGCGGGATTCACAGGTTCCATTGAGGCATACACCCGCTGGCTTTGGCAAACGGCGTTGCCGCTCTTGACGTTAGCCGCAAGGTAACTGGTAGGGATTCTGGTTCCCGCTGGTGCCCGTGTAAGTGACGCCATTCCAGCCACGGACCTCGTGGTAACTCGAGGCCTGATAAGTGTGATTGGAACTACCGTTGCACCCGTAGGTCGCACTCGTCGGTACCGGATTTGGCCACCCGCTGCTCGACGCCTGGTTCCAGTTCACTTGGGTCCACCAGCACGGTAGGCGGCTCGCGCAACGCTTCAACGGATATGTTGCGGAGGACGCACAAAGTGCTATCGCAGATGCCCAGGGACGACTGGGCGGTCGTTCTGACTTTCATGGAAACGTTGCGCCGATGTCAGGCGAGCGCGCCTGAGGACATCTTGGTGCCGACGCCGGAGGTAGCGACTCATTGGCGGATAGCAACACCTTCGCGTTCACCGGCTGTGGCGGGTGACCGCTGAAGTCGCCCCCGTCCCGGCGCCGGGCACCGCCACGAGGTGGGGTGTAGTGAGCGGGACACCATCGGGTTCACGACCACCGGAGAACGCCCGCCCTTTGAAGGTGCGCTCGCTCATCCCTCCGCGCCAGCAATGGTTGTCCAGCACCACGACTGAAAGGACTCCACGGTGGCGTGACCCATCGCGCCAAGCGACAGCGCAGTGAGCCGGTACACGTTGGGATCGCCGCGCAGAGCGTCGTCGCGCGCCTTCTCGAGCAGTCCCCGCCGGCACATACGATCCAACAGAGTGGTGCAGTCCTCACCGTCGCGACGTTCTTCAATCTCTCGCCTGGTTGGCGCTCCCACCAGCCCCACGATCACCAGCACCTCAACGGCCTCGGCGCTGAGCGCCCGATCCACCTCGAGCGTGGCCACCCGGGAGATCGCGTCGGCGGCCCAGGGCAGGGCGACCAGCCTGACCTCGTCGCCATCATCGACAGCCGCCATGCCACAGGCGGCGAGGCGATCGCCGAGCACGGAGAGCTGCTCGCGCACCGCCGGGATGGAGACACCCGTAGCGTCGGCCAGGGCGGCCAGCGATCCGCCGCGGCCGCTGAGCAGGCAGCCGGCGAGCGTGGCCAGCTGACCTTCGGTATGGGATGCGGGTTCTGGTCGCCGCAGCAGCGCGGAGGCCGTCGGCAAGGCGAGGCCGAGAGCTCCGCGGAGCTTCTCGTAAGTGCGCGTCTGGGGGACGCGTCGGCCCGACTCGATCTCGTTGATGACCGTCCGGCTGACCCCGCTGCGCCGCGCCGCCTCGACCTGGCTCCAGCCGAGCAGCTCGCGCCGGCGGCGCAGTTCGGTGGCCACACTCGGCGTCGCCGAGCTCGCCACCTCGATGGCGGGCTCCGTGTCGGTGCAGGGCGTGGGATTCGTAGTCGACACCGCCTCAGATGGTACATCCGTTCCCAGGGGTGTCGCGGGAAATGGACAGCTGTTCTGATGTCCGATAAGAGAACAGTATCGGACGTCAGGATGTAGAGTCCGCCCGTGGACGTCATCGATCGCGACCGCAGCGGCAGCAGCGACCGGCGCCTCGCGCAGAGGGCGCTGGTCGACGCGGCGCGCGCCTACGCGGCCGCCAGCAAGGCGCCCAACACCATCCGCGCCTACCGCAGCGACCTGCGTGACTTCGAGGAGTGGTGCGCTGGGGAGGACGTGCGCGCACTGCCAGCGGCGCCGGCGACGATCGCGCTGTACCTCACCGCCCTCGCCCAGGCGGGAGCCAAGGCCTCGACCCTGCAGCGCCGCATCTCCGCGCTCTCCCAGGCCCACCAGCTCGCCGGTCACACTCCGTCGCCGACCGCCGATCCGCTGGTCCGGGCGACCATGGCGGGGATCCGTCGCGCCCATGGCACGGCCCCCGCGCAGAAGACGGCCCTGCTCACCGCTGAGCTGCGCCAGCTGCTCGCCGCCACCGACCCGGACGGCTCGGCCGGCGCCCGCGACCGGGCCCTGCTGCTGCTCGGTTTTGCCGGCGGCTTTCGGCGCGGCGAGCTCGTCTCCCTCAACGTCGACGACCTTGAGGAGACCGAGGACGGCCTGCGCGTGCAGCTCCGGCGGGGCAAGACCGACCAGGAGGGCCAGGGCCGCGAGGTGGGCATTCCCCGCGGCCGCTATCCCGCGACCTGCCCGGTCCGGGCCGTCCAGACGTGGCGTGCACTGGCGGGGATCACGGCCGGCCCGCTGTTTCGTGCGGTGGACCGGCACGGCCTGGTGGCCAGGGCGCGGCTCAGCGACCGCGGCGTGGCCCGCATCGTCCAGCGCGCCGCCCGCCGGGCCGGGCTGGACCCGGCGCTGTATGCGGGTCACTCGCTGCGCGCCGGGCTGGCCACCTCCGCCGCCGCTGGCGGGGCGTCCGAGCGGGCGATCATGGCCCAGACCGGCCACCGCTCGGTGATCATGGTGCGCCGCTACATCCGCTCGGGGTCGCTCTTCACCGAGAACGCCGCCGGCTATGCGGGGTTGTAGCGATCCGCCTGTTCGAAGCGCCGGGTGCTCTACAGCGGGCGCTGGAACGACGAAACCCCGGCGATGTGACCGAAGCCAGGGATCGTTCCGGGGTGTCCACAGCAAGGATACCCCACAATGCCCCGCGGTGAGCAGTTCCTCTGGCCCTCCGGTGACGCCTTCTCGCATTCTCGAAGGGTTTCTCAGTCCCGAGCGCCTACGGCCATACAGGTCGGCCGTCGGTGGGGACTTGGATGCAGCGATCCGTCTGTACGAATGGAACACCCAGGTCGGTGCTGGCTTCCTCGAGGTCCTGGGTCACCTCGAGGTCGTGCTCCGGAATGCGCTCGATGGCCAACTCCGCGCCTGGCACGCCGCCCGTCACCTGGCCGGCGAGTGGTACGACGATCCCCTTGGGTGGCTCGAACCACATCGCGCTGAAGACATTCGCGAAGCTCGTGATCGTTTGCGGCGTGACGCAAAGGCGGAGACACCAGGGCGCGTCGTCGCAGAATTGTCGTTTGGTTTCTGGCGCTTCCTGCTTGGCCGCCGCTACCAAACGTCGCTGTGGGCGCAGGTGCTGCGCCACGCGTTTCCACACCTTCAACCGCAACGTCGGTCGGACGTCTATGAGCCCATCCAGGAGCTCAATGGCCTCCGCAACCGGATCGCCCACCACGAGCCAATCCACCACCTAGAACTGCCTCGCCTGCACAACAGCATCCTTCTGGTGGGCGGGTACCTCGATCCGGAAGTGCGCGCCTGGATTGCCCGCGTCAGCCGCGTTCCGACTCTCCTGAGTACCAAGCCCTAGACAACGTGAAACGTGGGAGGACGGCGATGGCCGTTGCGCGGCGTTGGCGACGCGCTGCGCCGGCGGAGCACGACGACGTGCTACAGGAAGCATATCCGCATCGACGCAATGGACACGACCAGCGTAGTCTCACCGCGTGACCGAACACTGGCAGCCACGGACTGAGGCGGATATACAGGCCGCCATTGATCAGGGTCTGGTTCGTGAGTCGCATGTTTTCGACGTCAAGAAGCCGCCGCCGCCGCCGAGCAAGAATGTCGATATCGCGGTGGACCTAGCGTGCTTCGCTGTTGACGGTGGACGGATCCTATACGGGGTGAGCCAACCCGATTCAACCGCGCCCACCACCTTGGCGCCCTTCGATGTCTCCGGTCTCCCCGAACGGCTGGATCAGATCGCCCGCGGGGGAGTCATCGACCCGCCTCTGAACATCCGAGTTCTCAACATCGCTTCCGAAGCCGACCCAAGCCGCGGCTACCTCTGGGTCACTGTCCCTCCCAGCCCAGATGCTCCGCATGCCGTCGATGGGCGATTTCGGTCGCGGTCCGACCGAACCAACACGATCCTCTCCAGTCATGAGGTGGCCAGGCTCATTGCCGAGCGGACTGGTCGACTGGTCAGCGCGCGGGGTTTGCTCGATGAGGAGATCACGCGCGACCCTACCGCTGCTGATCTGCGCCAGCAACTGCATCTGTTCATGGTCGCGCAGCCACACATGGGGCGGCGTGACTTACTGAGCGTGCCATCGGGACTCAGGATTGGCGCGCGTGGATTGAGGGAGCCTTCCAGGCCACAGTCACCAAGGTGCCGTCCCAAGGCGAACCCGACCTGTTCAGGACTGCCGGGTCGCTCTATCCCCGAGTCGACGGCTGGGCGGTGAGCACCTACGAGATGGGCGAGGACCGCACGATTCGCCCCAACGGGGATCACCCGCCAAGGGAACATCAGTTGCTCGATCTCGAGATCCGTGACGATGGCGGCTTGCGGCTGTTCTGCGCGGCGGCCTCGGCCGGTCCGGAGAGTTCTGACCGACGTTTACACACGGGGTTGATCGGCACCCTGACCCTGCGAGTCCTTCAAGCGGCTGTAGCGGTCTCCGACAAGACCGACTACCAAGGTGCGTGGGCGTTTGGTCTGGCGCTCCGCGGCCGCGGTACGGTCAGCATTGGACAGGGCGTCATCCGCGGCTTTGTCGACCGCCGGATCGACGTGTACGACGAGACCGTCAACGCCACCATGGAGGAGCTTCGAACTCGACCCGACGAGATCGCCCGCTCACTTCTTACGCGGCTCTATCGTGCTTTCGGGTTTCTTGATCAAGTCCCCGGCCTCCCTGGCCCGTACAACTGATTGCTTGCGCGGAGGCGCTCTCGCGCCCAAGGCTCGTGCACGTGGGTTGGTAACCTCGCCGCGCTGAGACCCCTCTGGCAGCACCTCTAGGCGGTGACCTCGACCTGAACGCGCCACTGCATCGAAGCGGCACCGCACGGTGGGGAGCACCGCGGGTCCATGCTCGCCTCGAGGGCTGCGCTGCCGAGGGTGCGCGCCCGGAAGGATCCGCGCCCGGCGCGATCGTTCCCCGAGCTGCTGGTGAGCTGCTCGATGATTCGCTGATCGGAGCTGGTCGGCGCCGACCAGCAGAACGGCGCGGCCGCCGGCCCGAGCTGGACGGCGATCGAGGTGCCCACCGGCACGACGATCGTCGAGCCACCGTCGGCTGAGGTGAGCTGGACGGCGCCGCCACGGATGACGCGCGGAGTCGGAGCAGGCGTGGGCGTTGCCAGCCCACCGCCAATCTGCGGCGTGACCGGGTGCCCGAAGGCTCCGCCGGAGGAGCCGCCGCTGGATTGCGGCGCTGCAGTCGTCGTCGTCGCTATTGAGCCGTCGCAAGCGACGGACGTGACCGTGATCGTCTGGACCGCGGGAGGAGTCGCTGCGCCGCCCGAGCCGCACGCAGTCACTCCGGCGATACCGCATCCAATGGCGGATACGAGGGCGAGGCCGCGCAGCCTACCCGGGAAGGTCTGCACGCCTCTCGCGGTGGTACTTGGACACTGACGTCCTCAGCTCGCTTCCATGGTATCCGCGCTGTGGGACAGCGCCTAGTGTTCGATAACTATGCTCCGCCCAGCCACGGCAACGCCCCCGTTGGAGGAACTCGAGTTCACCGCGGTCTCGAGCGGGCAACCAGCCGGTGCGTCCGTCGTCGAGTCAAGCTTGCACCGACGCCGCAGTCGCGCGGCCAGCTGAATTCGGCTGCCGTGCGCCGCGTCACTTGGAGTCCAAAACCCCTGCATCGCGACCGGTCCATGTTCGGCACAAACTGAACGCCGAAACACTAGTCCACACGAGCTCCAGGGCAAGGAAGCCCCACTGCCGGTCCCAGAGAGCGCTGACGACCAGCTCACCCGATCCGATGACGTTGAGGAGCAGATAAACGCGCGAGTCCGGCTGCATGCGCCGAGCTTGCAGGGCGATAAAAGAGATCAGCACGAGAAGCGAGCCGAGTACCTGGATGGAGATGGACACGAGGCATCCTCCGCTAGCCTCGTCTTCCTTGCCGGGAACGATGCCCCACCTCATCCGGGACCGGCCGTCACCCGGGCTGGTCCCGAGCATCGTCACACAAGGTTGCCGGGCGAATTCAACGCACCGCAGCCGTACGCTGCCCGGCCAGCGTCGCGGCAGCGACAGCCAGCCCCGAGAACGTAACGCCGAGGGCACCCCGAGCGTCTTGTTTCTAAGTGATGAGTCCCGTCCTGGCACACCCGGTGCCGGTGGTCGAGCACCTGGACTTCGAGGCTGTCTACCGCGCTCACGGCTCAGCCGTCTATCGATTCTGTCTGACGCAGCTCGGGGAGCCGACTCTGGCCGAGGACGCGGCCGCGGATGTGTTCGCAGCCGCTCTGCGCGCATGGCACCGGGTCGACCATGGCGCGGGCGTCAAGCTCTGGCTGTTCGGCATCGCGCGCAATGTCGTCGCCGACCACTACCGAGCGGTGCGTCGGCGGGAGCGCCTGCAGCAGCTTCTCAACCGCGGGCACCGTGCGAGCGTCAGGCCCGATCCCGAACGCGCCGTCGAGCTGCGCGACGATGTCCGACGCGTGGGTGCGGTGATCGCCACGCTCAGGCGCCGCGACCAGGTGCTGCTCGGGTTGCGCGTGGCCAGCGACATGTCGCACAGCGACGTCGCCCGCGTCATGGGCATGTCGGAGGAGTCGGTCCGGGTCGCCATACACCGCGCTGTCAAGAAGATTCGCACGAAACTGGAGTCTCACGATGAACAGTGACGACGCTCACGACTCTGCCTGGGAGAACCGAATCGCTGCGGCGTACCGCACCTCGCCAGCTCCGCTGGACGACATCTGGCGTGAGGCGGTGAAGCGCTCATCACGCGCGCGCAGGCATCGACTGTCCCGATTCGCCGTAGAGATCGCCACTGCGGTCGCTTTCGCGGTGCTCCTGGTCGGTGTGATCGGACTGCCGCGGCTCCTTGAGCACTCGTCGAACCCTCGGGGGTCGGTCGCAAGCACGCAACCGACCGCTGGCACCACAAGCGCTCAGCCAGCCGCGTTGACGTGCACGTTGCCGATCTCTGTCCCCAGCACCCCATCTGCTGCGACAGACGGCTTTCTTCGTGTGGATACGGGCGTCTACACCCCAGCGGCCGCCGGAGCGAACGGCGAGGCGTACGCGCGAGCACTTGGCAAGTGGATTCCGGTCACCGCGCATCTGGTCGCTCCGGACGGCTCCAGTTACATGTACGTCGACGCAAGGATCACCGGGAGCGCGCTGCACTTCGTCGATCGGCATCAGGATCGCCTGGTCGTCGCCAGCGCCGGGCCGATCCTGGTATTGGGCTTCGTGTCGCTGCAGAGCGTCGCGTACAGCGCGCCGGACGCGAACGGACGCCTGACCACCTGGTTGCTGGATACAACGACCCTGCAATCGACGACCGTCTCCAAGGATCGGCTCTACGACTGGGCGGGAGGAGGTGCGATCTGGCGTGTGGGGCCGGCCGCACGGGGCTCCGGCAGCGCGCTCTACCGCCTCGACGTCCGCACCGGTGCGGAGACGATCTGGTTTGACGTCGATGGCTACCTGGGACCAGAGCCGTCGCAATCGCCCAGCTTCACCAGTGAGGGTGAGGCCCACACTCCGCAGAATTCGCTGCACCACAACTTTGGGATCATCGGCTTCGATGCTTCCGGCCACCCTGTGGTGCAGCTCGGATCACCCGGCGATGCGGGTGCCTCCGCCACCCTGCTGATCACCAGCCCACAGACCGTGCAGACCATCGTTGTCCCCGGGGCGAATGGTCCCGGGCACCTGGTTCCCGAGAGTGCGACGGGAGGCCATTCGGCTCTGTGGATGGTCGACGCTGGCGGCCACGTCGCCGTCTACCGCGGAGCGGGTCCGCTCGAAATCATCGCCAACGTTCCGGTCCCGGCTGGGAGCAAGGCCGAACTGGCTGGACCCTGCAGCTGAGGATGCGCTGTGCGAGCGTCCGCTCAGCGACCCGTTGGATGGCGAGCGGGCAGCGAGAGGCGGGTGCTCGCCCCAGCTGACCTCAGAACCACCCTCGATCGTATCGACGAGGTCAGGGATTCGGGTCACCGCCATGGGATAAGGGGCCAGGACCGGGCGGGTTGTCAAGGATCTTCTCGATTGCTGACTTGCTCAGACGATGGCGTTCGAGAATCTCCCCGGCCGCCGTCGACCCCTGCTCGGCAAGCGCCAGCAGGAGATGTTCGGTACCGAGCTTTTCGCCACGTTCCTCGGCCAGCGCAAGCGCGCGCGTGACGACATCGGCGACGACGCGCGCGCGGTCGTCCTCGGCGGCCCGCGCAGCGAGCTGGCGCAACACGCCTGCCGGACCGCTTGGAGCGCCACCTTCTTTGCTGCCGGCGCGCGTGGTCGTCGGCATCTCGGAGACCTGCTCGCGCACCGCGTCGAGGCTCGCTCCGAGGTCGTGCAGAATATGGGCGGCGATGCCCTCACCTTCGATGAGCAGTCCGAGCAGGATGTGTTCGGTCCCCACCTCATCGCGACCCATCGAGCGGGCCTCCTCGAACGAGATCTCGATGATCTTTTTTACACGCGAGGTCGGGATGATCTGCTGGATGATGATTGGCTCGTTGCGGCCGAGGATCGTCTCCATCGTCGAGCGAACCTTCTTGATCTCGATGCCCAGGTTGGCCAGCACCGCGGCTCCCCGGCCCTCACCTGCGCGCAACAAACCGAGGAGGAGATGCTCGCTGCCGATGTAGGAGTGGTGCGCGCGCTCCGCCTCTTCCTGCGCGAGCGTCAGTGTCCTCTTGGCCCCGTCGGTGAAGCGCTCGAAGGGATACAAGTTGCGCCCTCCCAGGTGCCGTAGTGTCGAAGAGCGATCGGGACACCCATCGTGACGGTCAACGGCTCTGGATGGTTGCGTCAGGGGCGCTGCGGCCAGATCCCCGTCTCTTCGCAGACGCGCCACAGCATGTCGGCAAACTCATCGCGGGCCATAAGCTCCACTTCTGAATCGACGGCATTGACGGTCGACAGCCTGGCCGCGAACAGGTCAGCTCCACAGTCTGTCGAGCGCTACAGCGAACAGACGGTCCGCGAACTCATACGATCGTTGTCCCAAGTGCAGCACGACCCCAGCAACGAACGCGTCCCCGAGCTTGCCGCGGAGCTGCTCCAAACCGCGGAAGTCGGCGCCGGCGACCGTGCCCGATGCCTTCACCTCGACGCCGGCGACCCGGCCGTCGTCTGCTTCGATCACGAGATCGACCTCGGCGCCGTCCTTGGTTCGGTAGTGGGAGAAACGGAAGGATTCGTCAGCCCACGTCGCTTGCTTGAGGACTTCGTTGACCGCGAATGTTTCGAGCAAGTGCCCGAATTCGGTAAGGGTTGCGGGATCCTTCTTCGCGAGACGCGTCTCCGTGATGCCCAGAAAATGTGCCCCCAGCCCGCTGTCAACCAGATGCACTTTGGGCTGGAGGCGTACTCGTGTCGACAGGGTCCGCCCGTACGCCTCGAGTCGGTGGACGAGGAAGACGGCCTCCATCAGTCGCACGTAATCCTCGACCAGGTCCGCACTCAACCCGAGTTCCGACGCGATGCGGGAAAGTGTGAGCACCTGCGCGGTCTGCGACGCCAGATGTCGAAGAACCCTCGGCAGGACTCCACGCTGTCGGACCGCCCGAATCTCAAGGACGTCCCTCTCAATGACCATGGTGACGAAGTCCCGAAACCAGCGGCTCCGACTGGATCCCGACTCGCGCTTGACCGCCAACGGGAAGCCTCCCGCGAGCACCATCGCCTCGTAGTCAACGCGGCTCGTGCGTGAGATGGCAGCCGATGTCAGCGCGGGTGCCTCAGCCATGAGGCTCGCGAGGAACGTCTCTCGATGACCGTGGAGTTCTCCCTGTGAGAAGGGCCACATCGTCACCACATGGGCGCGACCGGTCAGTGATTGGCTGGCCGCAGGGAGCGTGGCGTACCTCGTGGATCCGGTGAGCAAGTAGCGCCCAGGCCGGAGGTCCTGGTTGAGCTCGGCTTTGATCGCATCCAAAAGTGGCAGCACGTGCTGAAACTCATCAAAGCAGATCGGCTCTGGAAGCCCATGCACGAATAGGGTCGGATCCCTTTCAACCGCAGCCCTGGTCTCGGGATCGTCCAAATCAATGACTCCCGCCCCACGCGCCGCGGCACAAGTCTGCATCAGCGTGCTCTTGCCGACCGTCCTCGCCCCGTTGAGTACGACCACCGGGGTCTCGTTTAATCGCGCCAGCACCGTCTCTTCGAGATGGCGAGTAATTCCGCTCTCACCCCACCACCTCTGATCCATGGAGGGAGCATACTCGAGGGGCGTTCGAAATACCGGGATTGGGCGGGGTTTTTAGCGGTTACTGGGCGCTATATGTCACGGTAATTGGGCGCCTCTCCAGACGGCAATCAGACCCACCCCCATCAGAGAGGAGCCGCCAATCAGGCTGAATACCACTTCTGCCCACGTCGTGAGTCGCCGTTACCCCCCGAGCGACACGAGGCACGAGACCATACGTCGGGGGTCCCACCGTTCGCCGTCCTCGATGATCAGTCGAGGCGTTGCGTCCGCTCAGGCCACACCTCAAGCTGCTCCGCCGCCGCCTGCATCATGGAGCGCACCTCGTCCCGGGTCATGCTCCGGATGCGCGGCCGCAGCGCAGCGAACGGGCTGGCGGCGAGGAGGATGACCTCGGCGTGGGCGAGATCCTCCTGGTGCAGCGGCATCGGTGCCGGCCGGGTCAGGTCAGTGGTGCGTCGGGTCTCCGCGCTGACCACGGCCATCGCCTCGGCGATCCGCTCCTCAGCGGTCAGCTCGGCCGCGGACGCCTTGACGGCGCGGACGATCTCCAGCGTGTCATCGGTGGACCGTCCCTGGACCTCACTGATGAGGCGGTTCGCCAGCTCGGAGTCGTCGAGGCGTCCCAGAGCCACCGCCTGACCCTGGGTGAGGTCGCCGGCGGCCGCGGCGGCGCGCACTGCCTCGTGGCGCCCCATCTTCATGAGGTCGTACACGCGGGCGACGTTGAGGCCCATGCGCGTGGCCACCTCGTCGACGCTCCAACTCGTGAGCTCGCGAAGCCGGGTGATGGCGTCGGCCTTCTCCGCGTCGGAGAGGTCGGAGCGGCCGATGTTCTCCGTCAGGGCGGCCATGAGCAGCACAGAGGGGTCCTGCTCGCCGATGCCGGGGTCACGGATGATCGCCGGGATCCGCCCGTAACGGCGGGGATCCTCAACGCGGAGGCGCTGGTAGGCGCGCCAGCGCCGTTCCCCGGCGACGAGCATGAACTCGCGGTTCGCCTCGTCAACGGGCACGACGGCGATCGGCTGGATGAGCCCCTGCGTGCGGATCAGCCCGACGAGCTCGAGGAACTCCGCGCCCTGCTCGTCGATGATGTGGCGAGGCTGCTCGCTGTTCGGCCGGATCGACTCGACGGGGATCTGGCGGTACTTCACCTGGTCCTGGAGGGTGTCGAGCACGTGGCCCTCGAGCTGGACACCGGCGAAGACGGCGTCGGCCGCGGCCGCGCGCCTGGTGAACGCAGCGCCCATGCTCAGCTCCTCCCCGCGGCGGCGACGGCCGCCGCCTGACCGGTCAGCTGAACCGCGGCGGAGCCGACGACGATATCCGCCAGGGCGCGGTAAGCGGTCGCCCCGGCGCCGGTCCCGGCGATCTCGAAGATGCTCGCCCGGTACAGCTCCGCCTTGTCGAAGTCGGCGTGCTGGAGGACCGGCTCGGCGACGGTGCAGTCGGCGAGCCGGGTCCGCGTCTGCTCGAGGAGGTGGGTCTGGACCTTGATGTCGCGGACGCGCACCGGCAGGCACGCGACGACGCGGAGGTCGGGGTTCTCAGGGAGGAGCTGCTCGATGCGGGCGATGAGCTTCTGCATGCCGACGATCGCGTCGGCATTAGGGCTGAAGGGGATGATCACGCCGTCGGTCGCGGCCACGAGCGCGCTGACGATGAGGAAGCGCAGGGAGACGCTGGGGGCCGTGTCGAGCAGGCAGTAGTCGTAGCGGTCGACGATGTGGGCGAGCCCCTTGCGGAGGTCGCGGGGCCAGCGCAGCTCGTTGACGGAATCCTGGTCGACCTGCTCGAGAAGGTCGGTCGCCGGCACCAGGTCGTACCCCTGCGGGGAGTGGACGATGAGGTCGGCGATCGGAAGCTTGTCGACGAAGAAATCGAACGCGGTCGCCTGGCCGGGCCGCAGCGCCACCCGCGCCCGCATGGTGAGGTTGGCCTGGGGGTCGAGGTCGACGGTGAGGACGCGCAGGCCGCGCTCCGTGAGCGCGACGGCGAGGCTCTGCACGGTGACGGTCTTGCCGATGCCGCCCTTCTGGTTGGTGACGGCGAGGGTGCGCATCAGGCCCCGCACCTACCACAAATATGTTGTAGCGGATCCGCTAAGACCATTTTGTGGTAGTTCACGCGTCGCCACCGATGGCGAGGGCAAGAACGGCGCCAGCGTCGTGGTCGGCCAACCCGGCGACGAGGCAGTCGATCAGCTCGCTGTAGGTCGGCTTGGGCCGGCCCGCGGCAACGGCTTCGGACTGCCAGCGCATCAGGGTGCCGAGCGTGGAGTCGTGGAGGCGGAGTCGTGCATGGCGGGTGCCGGTGGGCAGCTGATCGGCGACGAGCACCTTCAGGTGTCTCCTCTGGGGCGGTGGTGGAACGTTGAGTGGGTTGCTGCCTCGCAGCGGGAACGGGGTCAGCGTACATCCGTGCGCGCAGACCGTCAAGACACGCGACGCACCGATGCCGCAGCTTCATACAGACGAGGTCCCAGCGTTCGCGGCGAGGTGCGAACGTTCGTCCCGGTCCGCTCGGAACCGGTCCGCACGGTTGTGACATGGTTGGGTGGCGATGGGGAGCTACAGAGCGCCGCCCCGAGTGGAGTCGTGGCTGCCGCCACGCCGGACATCCGGACATCGCCCGACCGAGCGCTGTGGACTCAGGTGGCGATCGACGAACAGCACCACCCGGCTACTCCCACTCGGCCAGGCGACGGACAGTGGCGCGTTGGACGTCCGTCGCTGGCCGCCGACGTCCGCCTCCATACGCCGAGGGTCCCAGGCGGACAACGTCCATACTGCCCGTCCCGCGTCACATCCCGGGCTCACTCGACGGCTCCCACAGCGTGCGGCTCCGTGGACACCATGTCCGCCGTCGTTCGCCGGCGGCCGCGACCATACGCCGAAGGTCCCACCCCTCGGCCGGGAGAGGGCTGAGGCAACCGCCAGCGGTGGTGGCGGGACCCTGCACGCATGATCGCGGGACCCTGCGTGTCCGCCACCTGGGACCCGGCGTGTCGGAACGTGGGACCCTCCGCGACCGCAGATGGGACCGTCGGTGTACGGCCTCCGTTAACAGAAGGGAGACAGGAGAAAGAAAGAAATCAGCTAGGGCTGGGGAAGACACGGACCACGGCACCTGGCGTCGCCGGCGCCGACCGCCCCGCGCTGGTGGATCCGGCCTCGCAGTGGTGGGACCCCGAACGTATGAAATCAGCTGAGCGTGACGAGCCCCCGTGGTGGGACCTCCGGTGTACGTCGGTGCAACTGCGACCGGGCAGGTAGGGGTGGGACCCGGCGTGTATGGACGGCCGCATTGGGGGGCTTGACCGCCGCGCACCGGACCTTTACGGTCACGGCAGGGTCATCCAGCCACTCTCGCATCGCTCCCACCTCACGTCCCCCCAGGAGCCCTCCCATGGATCCCCACGAGCCGGCGCTCACCGTCGACGTGGCCGAACCGATTATCGAGGTGCTCGGGCGCCCCGAGGCGCCGTGGCACAAGTTCGTGCGCGAACGCCCCGATCTTATGGGCAGTGGCGGCGGCGACCAGCTCGAGATCGAGGTCGTGCCCGCCCCGAAGGGTCCGCTGCCGGGGATCGGCCGCTTCGAGAACAACCTCGCCCGCAAGGCCATCATCGTCATGCGACCCTCCCGCGACGGCGAGATCAACAGCGGGTCCATGGTCCGCCCCGACCTCATGGGCACGACGACCCTCACCTACACCCTCGGGGTCCTCGGGCCCCGCGAGATGGACATCTGCACCTGGGTCATGGGGCGGTGGCGCAACGGGAGCCCGATGGTGCAGTTCTCCCTCCGTGAGCTGTCGCGGGCACTGGGGATCAAGTGGAAGGGCCAGCTGGGCCGCGACCTGGCCGACAGCCTCCGCCGCCTCAAGGCCACCACCATCAGCGGGTCGGTGTACGACCCCAAGACGCGGCGGCGCGCCACCGCCCACATCAGCATCTTTGACATGGTGCACATCGCCGAGCGCAATGTCGGCGCCGAAGCCCCGACGGCCGCCGGCGCCACGGTCACCGTCCAGCTCTCGACGTGGCTGACCGAGCAGCTCATGGCCGGCCAGTTCTCCGACTTCGACTGGGACACGTACCGCCGCCTCATCGACAACCCGTTCATCCGGCGCCTCTTCGTCCTCTTCGAATCCGAGCAAGGTTCCCCAGACGGCACGTGCCTGGAGTTCCCTGTCAACGAGAAGCTCGGCAACACGATCGGTACCGATGAGGCAACGGCCAACCCGTCCCGGTTCCGCAGCCGACTCGCCCAGGCGGGCAAAGAGATCTGCTCGATCCACAAGCAGTACGAGTCGGTGCGTCTGAAGGCCGGCGAGCGGCGCGGTGAATATCGCCTGGAGGTCCGCCGTACCGCGGGCTGGTACCAGGAGAAGATCGCCGACCGGCGCCGTCTCAACAGCGCCGCAGCGGTGGCGATCTGACGCGTACACACAGCTGTGTTAGCGGATCCGCTACAACACGCTTGTGTAACGCAACCGTCTCGGTCGGAACCGGGGACCGGCAGAATTGCGGCGCATGGCGGGGTAGCGGGGAGGATCGCGCAGGCAATGGGCGGCGCTCTTACGCTCCAGCACCCTACTCGACGCTGACCACGGCGGAGGAGGATCCAGGGCTGCTTCCAGACCGTAATATCTGTGTTACGCTGTCTCGAGGAGAATCCGTTGCAAAAGATCGATACCAGCCGCCACCGCCGCTTCGTTGAGGAGCAGCTCGCCGACCCCGAGTTCCGGTCGGAGTACGAGCAGGCCGCTGCGCAGATCGCCCAGGTTGACGAGGTCATGGAGACGCTGGACCGCCTTCGCATCGAGGCGGGGCGCTCCAAGGCCGACCTGGCCCGGCGGGTTGGCAAGGATCCCGCCGCGATCCGCCGGCTGTACACCGCCGAGGTTAATCCCGAGTTGCGCACCATCGCCGCGCTCGCAGCCGCGCTGGACGCCGAGATTCGCATCGTTCGTCACAGCGAGGACCAGTCGCCGAGGGCAACCGCAGCCGCCCGGTAAGCTCCCGGCGATGCCCTGGAACGTCCTCTATTACCGCAACGTCGATGACAGCGTGCCTGCCCTCGATTTCCTCCGAGCCTGCCCACGGTCGGTCCGGGCGACCATGCTCGCGGTGCTCGAC
>NZ_JAEKNS010000096.1:0-9551 GCF_016464765.1 Candidatus Aeolococcus gillhamiae
CCGCCGCCCCCCGCCGTCGCGACCGCGCCGTCCGCCGTGGCGCCGACCGCGCCGATAGACCTCGTCGAGCCGCTCGAGCCACCGCTTCCGCCGGCCGTGTCCGCCCCGCCACACCGTCCCGCACCACCGCGACGAGTCGCGCCCGCGGCAGGCCCTGCGGCGTTGTGGGCGCGGATGCGCGACGCGGTGGCTGTTCGCCTCGCTTTGGCGCGCAGCGGGGAGGCACTCGAAGACTCCATGCAGATCGTCAGCGGGGCGCCGTCGCGCCGGGGTGCGCCGCTGCCCGCACCGGCCCACAGGTCCACACCCGACATCGTCGCGGGCATCGCGGCCACGCCGCCTCAGGCTCCGCCCGCGTCGCCCGCGGAGGAGGTGGAGCTGCAGGGGTTCTCCGGTCACAAGACATCACCGGCGATCGTCGAGCCCGAGCCGGACATGCACGACGCTCCCGATGTCGTCGCCGATCGGCGCGTGCGCACACCGGCAGACGTCATCGCCGAACGCGACGTCGCCGAGCCCGTCGACTCGGCCGGCTGGAACGCGTTCGCCGCCTCCTCGTATCCCGACGCGGACGTCCCCGCCGGCAAACCCACATCGCCGCCGCCGCGACCACTGGGCCGGCACAGCCGCGCGGTCGCGCGCGAGCAGGTGCCGCTCTCCACCAGGATGATGCGCGCGCTCGCCGCGGTCGCCCGGGGGCGCCAGGGGGTCGCGGGTCTCTCCAAGACGGGCCCCGACAATCGGCTGCTCGCCGGCGTCGCCGGGATCGGCCTCATCTTCGTGCTCGCGCTGCTGTTCGGGCGCGGCTCCTCGCATCCGGTCGCACCAACCGCGAACCGACCGGCCACTTCGGCGGCCGCTCCGCCTCGTCAGTCCACCCCCGCGCAGTCCAGTGCTGCCGCCAGCGCCAGCAGCGCACCGGCCCCGTCGCAGGTGCAGACGTTCGGCGCCGGAGATACCGGTTTCCAGGTGGTGCGGCTGCGCTTCGGCGCGCAATCCGCGTACTACCGCGTGGTGTTCGACCTCGGCGGCGTGAGCGGCGCCGGGCAAGGCACGCCCAAGGCAACCGTCTCGTTCAGCACCCCGACCACTGTGCTGGTGACGTTCGCCGGCACCGTGCCGGCGGGGTCAACCGGCACGCCCACGCTCGGCAAGGTGATCTCCTCGGTGAGCCTGGTGAGCAGCAGCGGCAACAAGACCGTGTACCGCTTCACGTTGATCCGCGCTGCCACAGCCACCGCGTTCTACCTGGTGTCACCGACCCGCTTCGTGCTCGATCTCCACTGATCGAGTCCTGAGCTCAGGCGGTGGCGCCGCCGTCGACCACGATGACGCTGCCGGTGACGTATGACGCCGCCCCGCTGGCCAGGAAGACCGCGGCGCCGGCGATCTCGTCGGGCTCTGCATGCCTCTTCAGGGCGGTGCCGCGAATGATCCGCTCGTGGATCTTCGGCGTCTCGATGAGCACCTTGGCGAACTCGGTGTCGACCAGGCCTGGGGCGATGGCATTGACCCGGATCCCCGACCGGCCGAGCTCGTGCGACAGCGTGCGCGTCAGGTTGATGAGCGCGGCCTTGCTGGCGTTGTAGGCGCCGATCATCGGCTCGGGATTGATCCCACCGACAGAGGCCATGTTGATGATGCTGCCGCCGTGCTGGCCCATCCAGGCATGCACCGCGGCGCTGATCAACCGCAAAGGACCCTGCACGTTGACCTCGAAGACGCGGTCGACCGCGGCGTCCTCGGCGTCGACGAGCATGCCGAACTGCGGGTTGGTGGCCGCGTTGTTGACAAGGATGTCCAGCGCACCGAAGCGCTCCATGACCGCGGCCACGATCGTGCCGGCGTCCTCGGCGTGGCCGACATTGCCGGCCACGGAGATGGCCGTGCCGCCGGCGTCGATGATCTCTTCCGCCACCTTCTCGCAGGCGTCGCGATGGCGCGCGCACACCGCCACCTGCGCGCCTGCGCCCGCCATCGCCAGGGCGATGGCGCGGCCGATGCCGCGGCTCCCCCCCGTGACAAGTGCGGTCCGTCCCTTCAGGGAGAAGCGGTCCAGGTCTGGCAAATCAGTTGAGCGAGACCGGCACGATGTTGTGGTCGCGCCGAGCCAGCATCTGGGTGAGGAAGACAGATTCGCGCCGGAGCGCCTGCAGGCACTTGCGCAGCCGTCCCGACACGGAGTCCTCCTCGAGCAGCTCCTGGCGTCGGTTGACCTCGACGTTGAGCGAGGCCGCGATCAGGTAGGAGAGCAGCTCGGGATCGTCGGGCAGCCCTGCCTCGTCCTCCTCCGCGCCGGTCTCGTCGGCGAGGTTGCGCAGCGCGGCGCGGTACTCGGTGAAGGCGCGCGCGGCGCGGTGGGCCAGGTCGGGGATGGCGGCCTCGTCCCCGCGCGTGTCCTGGAGATAGCGGATGCTGCCGACCAGGTAGGACCGGCTCAGCGACAGGCTCTCCACCCGAAACCGCGACGCGCCGGCGACCACCAGGTCGTAGCGACCGTCGTCGAGCGCCTCGAGCTCATGGATCTGCGCCAGGGTGCCCACCGAGAACGGGAACGCCGCGCGGCCCACCTCGAGGCCCTCGCGGATGCCGATGATGCCAAAGCTCGTGCCCTGCGCCTGGCAGTCACGGATCATCTCCCGGTACCGCTCCTCGAAGATGTGCAGGCCCGCGGGCATGTGTGGGAAGAGCACGGTGTTGAGCGGAAACAGCGGTAGGCGCACCGACATGGCCGCCAGTGTACCGCTGCCCTCGCCGCGACTCAGTGCGACAGCGCAGGGCCGCGCGCGCCTACGCCGCCTTGCAGTTCTTGCTGTGCTTGAGGATGCGCTCGCGCTTGGGCTCGCCGGGCTTGCGCTGGTGGCGGAAGGCAATCTCCACGCTGATCTCGTTCTGGCGCATCAGGTTGTGGCAGATCGGGCAGCGCTGCGAGGTGATGATGTCCTTCTGGGACGTGACTCCCTTGGACTCCTTGATTGTGTTGGCCACAACTGGTCTCCGCGAAAAAGATGGTGAACGCAGGACGAATTGTACCGCCCCCCCCGGCGGCACCCCGGCCTGATGAGCAGGATGCGACCCCGCACTGCGGCCGTCAGCTGCGGCGGCTGCGTCCGAGGAGCATGAAGGCCGCGCCTCCGACCACAAGGCCGCAGAGCAACAAGCCGGCCGGGAGGCCGATCACGTAGAGCAACGTCGGCGCGTCGGTGAGAAGCATCACCGCGAGTCTAGCCACCGCCCACCCCTTGGCGGAAACCAGCCCACGGCCCCTGTTACACTGCGACGTAGGATGTCACAGCGTCACTCCGACGCAGCCCTTCTCGACGCCGCCCGCGCCTGCGTCGCCGAGCGCGGGATCGCCCGCACCACGGTAGCCGACGTCGCCCGCCGCGCCGGCGCCAGCCGAATGACCGTCTATCGAACCTTTCCCGACGCGGCCACACTCTGGTCCAGCCTGCTCACCCGCGAGGTGGGGATGGTCGTCGCCGAGGCGGAGGCGGCCGCGGCCAGGCTTCCCACCGCCCGCGAGCGGCTCATCGACGCCGCCGCGCGCGCGGTGGTCGCCCTGCGCGCCGACGCCGTGTTCCGCCGCGTCATCGAGCTCGACGGCGAGCGGCTGATGCCCTACCTGACCACTCGCCGGGGTCACGCCCAGGAGATCGCCATAGCCACGGTTCGCCGGCACCTCGAGGATGGCCGCCGGGACGGGTCGATCCGCGAGGTCCGCGGCACCGCGGTGGCGCGCCTCTTCGAGCTGGTGGTGCGCAGCGTGGTGGCCGCCTCGCCGGCGCTCGCCGACGACGCGGCCACACCCGCAATCGACGCCGAGCTGCGCCTCATGCTCGACGCCTGGCTGCGTCCCCCCGAGACGTCACGATGAGCTTCGCGGGCTCGCTCAACGCCGCCCAGCGCGCGACCGACATCGCGCGGATCGCCGCCGAGGAGCTCGACGTTCTGGTCATCGGTGGCGGAATCACGGGGGCCGGCGTGGCGCTCGACGCGGCGATGCGCGGGCTGCGCACCGGCCTGGTCGAGCGACGTGACCTCGCCAACGGCACCAGCCGTTGGAGCTCGAAGCTCATCCACGGCGGGCTCCGCTACCTGCGCCAGGGACAGCTCGGCATCGCCTGGGAGTCGGCGCGCGAACGCCACATCCTGATGACCACGACGGCGCCGCACCTGGTGCACCCGCTGCCCTTCATCGCTCCTCTCAACAGCACCCTCTCGCCGCTCGGCGGCGCGCTCACCGAGGTCGGCGTCCGCGCCGGCGACGTGCTCCGACTCGCCTCGGGAACGCGACGCCGGCAGCTGCCCGCCCCGCGGCGCATCAGCGCGCTCGAGGCGCAGCGCCTGGTCGGTGGGCTGCGCACCGACGACCTTCGCGGCGCCGTGCTCTTCTGGGACGGGCAGGTCGAGGACGACGCCCGCCTGGTGATCGCCGTGGCGCGCACCGCCGCGTCGAAGGGGGCGGCCGTCGCCACCCACTGCACGGCGCTCTCCACCGCGGCCGGCCGCGTCCAGGTCCGTGACGAGATCGGCGGCACCACCTTCGAGGTGCGCGCCCGCACTGTCGTGAACGCCTGCGGGGTGTGGGCCGGCACCATCGATCGCTCGGTGCGGCTGCGCCCCAGCAAGGGTGCGCACGTGGTTGTCGACGCGCGCGCCCTCCTCGAGCCTCGCGCTGCGCTGATCACCCCGGTGCTTGGGGAGAGCGCGCGCTGGGTGGGCGCGACCCCGACCGGCGACGGCAGGGTGATCGTCGGGGTCACCGACGACGCCTTCGACGGACCCATCGATGACGAGCCCGCGGTCGGGGCGGCGGAGGAGGATTTCCTCCTTGACACCCTATCGCTCGCGCTGCAGCGGTCCCTGACCGGCGCTGATGTCCTGGGCCGCTACGCCGGCTTCCGGCCACTGCTCGACACGGGTGGCGGCTCGACCGCCGACCTCTCGCGCAGCCACTCCATCCTCGAGTCGCCGGACGGCACCCTGTTGACGGTGGTCGGGGGCAAGCTCACCACGTACCGGCGCATGGCCCAGGACGCCGTCGACCGAGTTGTGGCCCGGCATGGGGGCCCGCGCAGCGGCACCGCTTCGCAACCGCTCATCGGGGCTTGCGCTCGCGGAGCCACCACCGGCGTCCCCGCACGCCTGGTGCGCCGCTACGGAAGCGAGGCCGAGGCGGTGGCCGGCCTGGCCGTTCACGACCGCGCGCTTCTCGAGCCGGTGTTCGCCGGCAGCCCGGTGCTCGGTGTCGAGTTGCTCTTCGGCATCCTCCACGAGGGTGCCATGGACATCGACGATCTTCTCGACCGCCGCGTCCGGCTCGGCGTGGTGCCCGCCGAGCGCCGCCGTGCCGAGGCGCTCGCCACCGACCTGTTTGGGGGCCTGGCGGCGTGACCGAGCCCGTCCCGCCGCCGCTGCGCTGGTGGGGTTGGGGCGACCGCGACACATCCATCCCTGCTGGTCTCGCCCACCTCCTGCGCGATGAGCTGCGCATCCCGGTGCTGCCGTCCGACGCTGGGCGCCCCCAGCCGCCCGCGCTAGCGCCGAGCGCCCTGGGTGGGGACGGACTGGTCGCCGAGCTGCGCGAGCTCTGTGGTGACGGCGCGGTCACTACCGACGATGAGGCCCGGGTCCGGCACGCCGGGGGGCGCAGCTATCTCGACCTCCTCGCCCTGCGCAGCGGGGAGATCGCCGCGCCCGACGCGGTCGTCTCTCCGGCCGGCGAGGAGGCGGTCGCCACGGTGCTGCGCGCCTGTGCGCGCGCGTCGTGTGCGGTGGTCCCGTTCGGCGGGGGAACGTCGGTCGTCGGTGGGGTGAGGGCCCTGCGCGGCCGGCACCGCGCCGTCATTGCGCTGCACCTGCACCGCCTCGACCAGGGCCGCGCCGTTGACCCCGTGTCGATGACGGCCACCCTCCAGGCGGGCATGACCGGCCCTCAGGCCGAGGCCTTCCTGGCCGAGCGCGGCCTGACCCTGGGCCACTTCCCGCAGTCCTTCGAGTACGCCACCATCGGCGGCTTCGCCGCGACTCGGAGCGCAGGCCAGGCCTCGAGTGGCTACGGCCGGTTCGACGACCTCGTCCTAGGCCTGCGCCTGGTCACCCCCACCGGGGAGATCGTCGTCGCCGGCCACCCCGCGAGCGCCGCTGGGCCGTCGGTCCGCGACCTCGTGCTCGGCTCAGAAGGCCGCCTCGGCGTCATCACCGAGGTCACCGTCAAGGTGCGCCGCCGCCCCACCCAGCCCCGCTACGAGGCCTGGTCGTTCGCCGCGTTCGGCGACGGCGTGGCGGCGATCCGC
The DNA here is from genome assembly GCF_016464765.1 of Candidatus Aeolococcus gillhamiae. Taxonomy (NCBI): domain Bacteria; kingdom Bacillati; phylum Candidatus Dormiibacterota; class Candidatus Dormibacteria; order Candidatus Aeolococcales; family Candidatus Aeolococcaceae; genus Candidatus Aeolococcus; species Candidatus Aeolococcus gillhamiae. Next base: position 6,300 of record NZ_JAEKNS010000096.1, read on the forward strand.
GACCTTGTCCAGGGTCGCGTTGCGCCCGACGTCGCCCGGCTGAGCGACCCCGAGGAGACCAGGGTCGGGATGGCCATGGCGGCGCACGGCGGAGCCGTCGAGCGGATCGGGCGGCGCTACCTGCGCCTGCGCGGCCACCAACGCGGCTGCCTGCTCATCGCCGGCTGGGACAGCGACGCGCTGCTCACCGGCGCGCGCCAGTCCGAGGCCCGCGCGGTGCTGCGCCGCCACCAGGCCATCCCGCTCGGCGCCGCACCCGGGCGCGCGTGGTTGCGCCAGCGCTACCACGGACCCTATCTGCGCGACGCGCTGCTCGACGCCGATGTCCTCGTCGAGACGCTGGAGACGGCCACCGACTGGGCCACGCTGCACCGGCTTCACGAGGCGGTCACCGACGCGCTCCGCGCCGCCCTTCCCGGCGAAGGCGCCCCGCTGATCGGCTGCCACGTCTCCCACGTCTACCCGTCCGGCGCGTCGCTGTACTTCACGGTGCTGGCCGCGGCCGGGTCGGACCCGCGAGCCCGCTGGACGGCCGCCAAGCGGTCCGCCTGCGAGGCGATCCTCGAAAACTGCGGCACGATCACCCACCACCACGCCGTTGGCACCGACCACCGTCCCTACCTGGACCGGGAGATCAGCCCCGGCGCCGTCGCGGCGCTGTGCGCGCTGGCGCGCCAGGTCGACCCCACCGAGATCATGAACCCGGGCAAGCTCCTCCCCGACTGAGTTCGACGACGGTCTCCATCGGGCGGACCGCGGCACTGACGTTGGTGATCCTTGTCACTCTCGTCCTGAACTCGTCACCTACGCTCGACAGGCCGCGAATAGGCTGCGGGAGTGATATCCGCCGACGCCAGGCGAGCACCCCACCGGGGCTGGCTGCTCTGGGCCGTCTATGGCGTGCTCGGCGCCGTCCTGCTCGCCTACCTCGTCTCGCTGGTGGTCCGCGCCGACAACTCCTCGGAGCTGGTGGACGGCTGGCTGGTGGCCGCCTTCGAGTTCGTGGGCAGCGGGCTCTGCTTCCTGCGCGCCTGGCTCAGCCCCGGCCGGCGGGCAGTTCCCCTGGCGTTCGGCGTGGGCACTCTCTCCTGGGCGGTCGGCGACCTCCTCCTGACCATGGAGTCGAGCGGTGGCGCCACCGTGCCTACCCCATCGATCGCCGACGTCTTCTACCTCGGCTTCTACCCGGCGCTGTACGTCGGCCTGGTGCTCCTGGTGCGTCGCCAGGCGCGCGACGTCACCTCCGCGATGTGGCTCGACGGCATCGTCGCCGGGCTCGGAGCTGCGGGTGTGTGCGCCGCCTTCATCTTCGGCACCCTCGTCCGCACGACCGGTGCCGACCCAGCGGCCGTGGCGACCAACCTCGCCTACCCGATGGGCGACCTGATCCTCCTGGCCCTGGTGGTCGGCGTCAGCGCCATCCTGCCCGGGCGGCGCAACGCCCAGTGGGTCTTCATCGCCGTCGCCTGCGCGGTCAACGCGGCTGGTGACACCGCCAACCTCCTCAAGGCCCCCGGCGGCGACTTCGGCTTCGCCACAATTTTCGACGCCGTCGCCTGGCCGACGGCCATCCTCCTCATCTCCCTGGCTCTCTGGCTCCCGGGGCGGGGCAAGGCGCTCGGCGTGGCCCACAAGGCGCCGGGGATGATCCTTCCCGCTCTCGGCGCCGCCTCCGGCCTGGCGATCCTGCTCTTCGGGTCCTTTCACCCGGTGAGCGCAGTCGCGCTGGGCCTGGCCACGGCCACCCTGGTGGTGGTGGGCCTCCGGTTCTGGGTGTCGGTCGTGCAGATGCGCGCGCTCACCCACAAACGGCACCGCCAGGCGGTCACCGACGACCTCACCGGGCTCGGCAACCGTCGCCAGCTCTTCTACCTGCTCAACGACTTCTTCGCCGACGCCGCGGACCCCACCACACCGCGGCGCGACTTGGGCCTGCTCTTCATCGACCTCGACCATTTCAAGGAGATCAACGACTCCTTCGGCCACTCAGCCGGTGACGAGCTGCTCCGCCAGCTTGGCCCGCGCCTGATCGGCTCGCTGCGCAGCACCGACGTGCTGGTGCGCGTCGGCGGCGACGAGCTTGGCGTGGTGATCATGGACGCTGACATCGAGTACGCCACCGCCGTCGCCCGGCGGCTCATCGCCAAGCTCGAGGAGCCGTTCGTCCTCGACGCAGTGAGCGTGCGCATCAGCGCCAGCATCGGCATCGCCAGCGCTCCCACCGACGCCGGTGACAGCGCCGGTCTGCTGCGCTGTGCCGACCTCGCCATGTACCGCGCCAAGCTGCGCGCGTCGTCCTACGAGACGTATCGCAAGGATATCGACGAGGACGGCAACCGCCTCCGTCTCGTCGAGGAGCTGCGCACCGCAACGCAGGAGGGTCGCTTCCTGCTCCACTTCCAGCCCCAGGTCAACCTCGGGACCGGGGAGGTCACAGCCGTCGAGGCGCTGCTGCGCTGGCCCCATCCGCGCCTCGGCCTGGTGCCGCCACTGGACTTCCTCCCGCTCGCCGAGGAGGCCGGGCTCATGCCCCTGATCACTGACTGGGTTGTGGACCAGGCGCTGGCCCAGTCCGCGACGTGGCGAGCCGCCGGCCGCGACGTGCCCGTGTCGGTCAACGTGTCGGTGAGCAACCTGCTCGACAAGCGGTTCATCCCGTCCGTGAGCGAGGCGCTCGGACGCCACCACCTGCCCGGGTCCGCGCTCACCGTGGAGATCACCGAGACCTCCATCATCAGCGACTTCGACGAATGCAAGCGCGTGATCGGCGAGCTGCGCACGCTCGGCATCGGCGTCGCCATCGACGACTTCGGCGCCGGCTTCACCTCCCTCGCGTACCTGGGCACGCTGGCTGTGAGCGAGCTGAAGCTCGATCGCACCTTCATCACCGGAATCGCCGAGGGCGCCGATCGCGACCTCGCGCTCGTCCGCGCCACCATCGAGCTCGGCCACGCGCTCGGCATGCGCGTCGTCGCCGAAGGGGTCGAGGACGACGCCACGCTCACCGTGCTCGGCGGAGCCGGCTGCGACATCGCCCAGGGTTTCTTCATCAGCCATCCGATGCCGGCGGCGGACCTGGTTCTTGCCGCGGTTGTGGTCTCAGGACCGCCGCAGCTCAGCGTCGCATCGAACGCCGGCTGAGAAAACACCTACCCCGCATCGGATTCGAACCGATGATCTCACTGTCAGGACTGAGTTTCTGGTACCCCGTATCGGATTCGAACCGATGATCTCCGCCTTGAGAGGGCGATT
>NZ_JAEKNS010000117.1:0-8924 GCF_016464765.1 Candidatus Aeolococcus gillhamiae
GCGAGGCTGTGGCCAAGGTGCGCAGCGCCGTGAACGCCGGAGGTGCTGCCTAACGAGGCGACATCCACTACGCTTCGCCAACCGCGCCTCACCTGGACAGTTTCAACGAGCGAGGCTGGTTAGTTTCGGCGAGCGCCGTCAAGGGCTGACCCGGCGCGTGGGTGAGTGGTCGGCCAGGCCAAACATCTGCTGATTACCCTGGATGCCTTTCGCCCGTGAGGCCAGCGAGCCGCCATCATGCGGTCGTGGAAAACTGGGTGGCGATCGAGGTCAGCACTGACAAGGGCGCCTCGGCTTACTTCGTGACCTGGGGACGGATCCAGGACGCGGTCGACCCAACCCTTCTGGAGGCCCTGACCCTCAGGATCGCTGGACGATTTGCGATCGGTGGCCAAACCGATGAGCGCACGAGTGTGCAGCACGCTTCACGAGGCATCCAGCCAGCCGTACTTCTTCGAGGGGCTTATGACGTTCGCACAGCAATCCATTCCGTTCGGCGACGGCTACGAAGCCTGGAAGGAAGCAAAGCGCATGGCCATGACTGACGGCCGAGAGTTCTTCTTCCTGGGGGCGCCATCCAGCTAGGAGCGCACGGCACACGCGAGTGTCCGCTAATCACTGGGACGGGCAGCTATCCGGCGGGGCCGGATCCGGCGGGTGTACCCCGGGCTGCTTCACCGGCTGATGTCGAACAGCGTCGTTACATCTATCGGACCGTCGATCACGTCTGTCATCACGGCGCGGTGGTCGATGTCGATGGGAAACGGATGGTCTCGGGCTGCCGCGCTTGCCGTCACTAGTGCGCTGGAAGGCGAATAGGTAGACGGATGCGTGCGAGATGATGCACGCTTCCGGGTATGGCAAATCACCCTTCGCCTCCGCTATTGCCGACCACCGAAGAGCGCGCCGCGTTGGAGATGTGGACGCGCAGCCGATCGCTGCCACATCGTCAGGTGTTGCGCGCCAAGATCGTGCTGTTGGCCGCCGACGGCGTCGCCAGCGACGTCATCGCGGAGCGGCTGGGATGCAATCGTCTGACCGTCCGCCGATGGCGTCGGCGCTTCAGCGAAGCCCGGGTGGAGGGCCTCGAGGAAGCCGGCGGACGCGGCCAGAAACCGCAACTGCCCCGGGACTTCATCAACCGCGTGGTGGCGGCGACGATGGAGGTGCCCAAGGACGGCAGCACCCATTGGAGCGCCCGCCAGCTCGGTGCTCGGTTCGGGATCAGCCACAGCACCGTCTTGCGAGTTTGGAAAGATCACGGCCTCCAGCCGCATCGCACGCGCAGCTTCAAGTTCAGCCCTGATCCCGACCTCGTGGACAAGGTCACCGACATCGTTGGCCTCTACCTGCATCCACCTGAGAAAGCGGTGGTCCTGTGCGTTGATGAGAAGAGCCAAATCCAAGCGCTGGACCGAACCCAGCCGCTCCTGCCGATGCGTCCTGGCCAGGTCGAACGGCGCAGCCACGACTACGTTCGCCATGGCACGACGACGCTCTTCGCAGCTCTCGACATTGCCACCGGCGAGGTGACCGGACGCTGCTATGCGCGCCACCGCCATGAGGAGTTCCTGCGCTTTCTGCAGCGGCTGGCCCGCGTGTATCCCACTCAGGACCTCCACCTCGTCGTCGATAACTATCGAACCCACAAACACCCGGTCGTCCGCGCCTGGCTGGCCGACAACCAACGCATCCATCTCCACTTCACGCCCATTGGGGGCAGTTGGATGAATCAGGTGGAGACGTGGTTCTCCATCCTGCAGCGCCGCGCCATCACACGCGGCGTCTTCCGCAGCGTGCCCGCCCTGGTTGCCGCCATCGGTCGTTTCCTCACCGGATGGAACAAGAACTCCCGGCCCTTCTCTTGGATCAAACCCGCCGACGTCATCCTCGCCAAGGCGAACCGTCTACGTATTCCTGAGTCGGTGCACTAGGTCTTCGGCCTCCATGACATATACCATGACCGGACCCGACGTCGTGGCAATCAAGAATGCGGCCTCTCTCTGCATCGTCTCCTGATCAAATGTTGCTAGAACCTCTTCCCGACGGGCCGCCAGCTCCTCGCCCCACGAGACCAACCGCTCAACACGGTCCTGGTGCACCTTGAAGAACCTGATCCGAATCATCGGCACACCATATCTCGTGAGGTGTGACGAGCCAACTCGACGCAGGAGACGTTTGTCCCGCGATTAAGGCCACCGACGCATGGGCGCACAATGGACGGCACCGTGTACGACCGCTACGTCCGCGTTGAGCATGCGAAGCGCGACCAGGCGCCACGCCCTCGCCGCCGACGCTTCGTCCACCGCTTCTTGCGGAGGGTCCGGCAACTCCTCGGAACGGTCCACCCCCGCGCATGGGTGCCGAAGGAGTGGCCCGGGACAGACCCAGGCGCCGAAGGCTCAGGACGGCCGGCGCCGGTGGCACCGGGTCCGCCCTCTCTGTCCGGCGCGGCGGCGGCGGCGATGCCCGTCGAACCGAACGAGCAGGTCGACGCGCGGCTTGATCGCCGGAGACGTGGCTCGCGCTAGCCTCTATCGCACTTCTCCTGGTCCGACCATCGTGGTGCAGGCCAGCATCCGCCAATCAGCCGGCGGCACCGAAGCCCGCGCCGCTCAGTTACAAGGAGCTGCGGCTGGATTCCAACCCGGCGAAGCCCTGATCTCAGAGTGTCCGAGCTCACTGCGTTATCAGGGCGTTCTTGAACAGTCATCCTGGAGATCTTGCGTCCGCGCTAAACCCGATGGAACATAGGTGCTGCTTACATGCGTCGAACCTGGTGGGACGGTGGTAAGGAAAACACCGCTTGGGCGACCGAACCGCTGGCGGATGTGTCCGCGATGCGGTCGAGCGAAAGCGGATGCCGCTCAGGAACGGCATGGTCACTGGCCAGACCTCTTCGGCGTACTCAATCTCCTCCACCTATAGCGCCGGACCACGATTCCTAGAAGCCGCACAGTCGCTCCGGCTTTGTCCGCTTGCAGCACCGAGAAGGGAAACGGCACCTGAGGGCCCCACCACGTACTCAATCCGCCAAAGAAGCGGCGATGAACCTCGGAATTGGTTGAACCGGTCATACGACTCGCAGCCTAGACGCTCTCCGGCGCTCTGCAGGCGACTGAACACAACTGTGACCAGTGGTCCCTGTCAGGCACCCCACGCGCTGATGGAGAAGCTCAATCGAGGAGATCCTGCGGCAGACGAGGGTGGCCTGCCTTGACACCGTCGCTGACATCTTCGTTGGTGACGGCGGGCGGGCAGTAGCAAGCGTCGGCGAATCGACGCTGCCCTGATCCCGAACTCAGGCGAGTGTTCCCATCCGTCGGCGAACACCGCCCGTCCCAGCTTGAAAACCGCCGTCGTGTGAGAACCCCCGAGGGACGAGTCCGTAAAGCGTGCCACCCACGGGTTCGCCGCGATCGCGGAGCCGACAGACGAGGCGGGAGAAGTAGCCAGCTAGTGCGCCGGTCCCGAAATAGCTTTCGGTTTGGCATGTCGGAGGATCTCCTCGGCTGACTTCACCCAGGCGAAGGGGTGCTTGTTCACATTCCAGGCATCGAGGAAGCGATTGATGGCGTCCTTGAGGTGGGCGACGCTGCGGAACACGCCACGGCGAACCGCCTTGCGGTGAACGATGGAGAACCAGGTCTCGACCTGGTTCATCCAGCTGGCGCTGGTCGGGGTGAAATGAAGGTGGAAGCGCGGGTGGTGCTCGAGCCAGTCGCGCACGACGGCGTGCTTGTGGGTTCGGTTGTTGTCGAGCACGATGTGAAGGTCGACGTCGGGGTAGCGGGTGTTGATCAGGTCCAGAAAGCGCAGGAACTCTTGGTGGCGATGACGCGCGTAGCAGCGTCCGGTGACCTCACCGGTGGCGATGTCGAGTGCGGCGAACAGGGTTGCGGTGCCGTGACGGACGTAGTCATGGGTCCGCCGCTCCACTTGGCCCCGGCGCAGAGGAAGCAGCGGCTGGGTGCGATCCAGGGCTTGGATCTGGCTCTTCTCATCGACACAGAGCACCACCGCCTTCTCCGGAGGATGGAGGTACAGCCCGACCACATCGGTGACCTTCTGCTCGAGGTCGGGGTCGGTGCTGAACTTGAACCCGCGCGTGCGGTGGGGCTGCAGGTCCTGGTCCTGCCAGATCCGCAGCACGGTTGACTTGCTCACCCCCACACGGCCGGCGACAGCCCTGCTGCTCCAATGCGTTTCGCCACGTGGTGGCTTGCCGAGTGTCACCGTGATCACCTTGGCGACGAGGCGTTGGTCGTACGTTGCTGGCCGGCCACGGCCGGGTGCATCTTCCTCCAGGCCGACGATGCCGGCGTCGGTGAAGCGCTGCCGCCAGAGCCGCACCGTGGGCTCCGAGCAGCCGAGCTGCGCAGCGATGGCGGCGTGGCTCACTCCCTCGGCGGCAAGCAGGATGATGCGCGCCCGCAGAACCTGCCTTTGCGGGAGAGCGCGACTCCGTGCCCAGGTCGTGAGCGCATTGCGTTGGTCGTCGTCGAGTGCAACGGGTGGGGCGGGACGATTGGCCATGCACCAATCATCCTGCCAGCTCACCTAAAGCGCAAGCTATTTGTGGGCCGCTGCACTAGCGAGGTTGGCGGACCACCACGTAGATCTCGATTACCTGCTGTCCGATCTCGCAGACGGGTTGCGTGTGCAGGCATGGCGCGTCAGTCGTGGCAGCGACCGTTGTTCCGCCGGTTCCGACAGCAGTAAACACTGCGAGCGAATTTCCACCCGGGCAACTCTTCAGGCCTTCGCGGTAGAGCGGCCCGGGGTAGGGGGCGTGAGGGGGCGTCCAGAAGGTCTCGGCGCCCTGCGGTGTCCCACTCCACGCTGGGGGACCGGCAGATCCGACCGCAACGACCAGGTGCTGCTGGAGCGTCAGGAACACGGTGGCTCCGGCGTCTGCGCCGGTAACCGTGACGGTGTTGGCGGCAGCGGACGGGGTGATCAGCTCGCCCGCAGGTGGGGTAACCGATGGGGGCGCGACGTCGCTGCAACCCGGGATGGCGACTGGTGATGCCGTCTGGCTCGCCCTTGGCGGAGGAAGCTCATTGGTCGTGGGGTTTTGGGCGCATCCTCCGACCAGTATTGTGAGTGCCACTCCGAGGAGCACAGATCGCGGACTGGATGGCATGTATCTCACGATGTCACAGCTTCTTCCACTCGCCCAGATCACGAGAACTCACTCGCCGTCACGTCATCATGATGGCGGAACGCCCTCCGTATCAGCCTGACAATAGTGGCCGCGACGCCCCGGATACGTCACTGCCGCGGGCCGACGTTTACTGGCGCTCACTCCAGCCGAACTCCGTCTGGCGTCCATCTACCGCGCCGGACGTGGATGCGGATGACCGGACACGCCCGATCTGGTAGTCCGCTCGGCTCCAAGGGATCGGCATCGAAACGGCACGCATTAGCGAGGGCAGTACGCGGTACGCTGCAGTCGTGCCACCCGCCACTCGGCGCGAAAAGGGATCTGTCCGCAACTTCGCGAACCAGCTATCCCAGATGGCGACAGGGTGGGTTATCTCCTTTGACGGACCCGCACTCGTCGACGAGCCTGACACAGGCGAGATCATGATTGATGTGATCACTGGGAGCGCTTCGGTAAATGGGCGGCCCGCGGACCTGCGAATCGCGACAGAGCTTCACCAATGGGCAAGGCAGGAATTAGCCCGGACGGGTCGTGACTGGACGTGGCTGGTCAGAGCCAATGTGACCATCGTGTACTCGCGAAGTGTCACTCCGTTCAGGGAGACAAAATATGAGATGTCCGCAGCTTGGAAAGGGTGGGCGGATCACGGCATATTCGATGCCGTGGCTAGGGTGTCAACAGTATCGGGCGACACCGAAGCGGCATCGCGTAACAATCAACCCCTTCATCGCGTTCGGGACCTACCCGCCGCAGAGACACAACCAGGCGATGATCGCTCGAGGCGCTGAGGCGGCCTCGCTTGGGACGGAATCGATCTGGTAGTTCGCACCGGAGGATGGCCGTTTGGGCCGTTGTAGGGCAGCGAACTACCCGCTAACGAGCACGGGGGTGCATCCCGGTCACGGGTTGGGCGAGGTGGCCGATGCCGTGGGTGTCGGGAGCGTGAGGTAGCAGTCGCCTGGGAGGCGACTGCGTTGGAAAGCGTCGGCGACGGCATTGATGATGTAGTCAGTTTCAAAGATTGTTCGGCTCGCAGGAACCTCCAGCCCAAGGATTCCTCGAACTTGTATCGGCTTGATGTATCCGATAATCAAGACCTCTCGATCGCCCCTGACGTACCCGTCCTCGGTGTACATGTAGGTAGCGCCGACGGCGCCATAGCACGTGAAGTGCTGCGCCGCCAGCTCATTCCTGTACCAATCTCTGACCGCTGCCGCAGAGTCCGGCGTGGCCATGAATACCTCGACGTACGCGGGATCCGATGAGCTCCCGTCCAGCGAGTTCCTCGTTGGGCCCTCCGGGTGGACGATCGTTTTCATAACGGTCGCGTCCGGATACGCGACATGCGCATCCGGGCGACCGCTGATGAAGTCGCTGGTAATCTGGCCAGTCGGTAGGCCAGCTACGTCCGTGTGCGAACCACCGATCTGCCCAAAACGAGCGTGAAACACTTCTACGCCCGCGGCGCCGACAGCCGCCACAATCAAGCCAGCTGCGATCACGAAGCCACGGGATCTGTGGTATCGGCTAAAGGCCAACGATGAGCGTCTCACTCATCAAGAGGGCCGGGCACGGTCCCCTCATCATCAATCGCCAGCATGTTCTTTTGATCGTGCCGATCACGCTGCGTTCAGATGGCAACGACGGGTAACGATGTCGTGTCGAACCGCCGGACTGCTTCAGGCTGCCGCCCGACCGGCGCAGGGCCGAGCAACAGCCTGAGCTGCGACAGAGGTTTCTAGCCGCTATGACCCAACCCGCGCAGCCACCCGCTCGCCGAACGCCGCGCCGTGCCTAACCTCTGAGGAGCCAGTCAGCGACGAGAATCGGCATCCTGGCGTCGAGCACCAGATCCAGATGAGTAGTGCCGGGGACATAGAGCGCCTCGCAGCCATACCGCTGAACAATGTCGACGCCGCGCGACCCTCGGAATTCCTCGCCGTAAACCACGAGCGTGCACCGTGGCAGCGTTGGGATTGAGATTCCAGCCTTTCGTTGAGAGCGGGCAAATCGGGACTCCGGTCGAGGCGTCACCGCACTCGCGAACGCTCCGTAGACCTCCTGAGGGTCGAAGGTCCCAATTGCCATCTCGACTCCGTCGTTGGTTCCCTGTACCTCAGAGGGCGCACTTGGTTCCATCAACACCAATTGGTCAACATCCAAACGCTGGGCAGCCATCATCGCGACGAGACCGCCCATGCTCCAACCGCACAGTGCGCGCGGCCTGGGCAGACTCTCGACAACCCTTTCGACCACGTCGCGATAGTCCTCCATCGACGCGCGCGAGGCATCGAGGCCGGCCTGCATGTCGACCGCTATCAGCCGGCATCCCGGAAAGGCGGCTGGCCACTTTGCGAAAACCTCCGGTCCGCTGCCTGCTCCGTGAAGCAGTACGATCGAGGAAGTCCGGCCAATCGTGCTCACCATTCGATTCTGCACGTCCGCCGCTTAACTGCTTTGCTCGAGGGGGGCTCCCGTCCGGCGGGAGGACCGCAGGAGCGACCCCGAATCGATTGACACCCTATCTGACACGCTACGGGGCGGATCCCGGCGGTCAGCAGCGGAGGAAATCGCTAGGTGGTCGCCGCAATCGCAATACGAGACGTCCCGCAGCGGACTTCGGCGAACGAGGGACCTCAGTCTGGTAGTTCGCAGGGGAAATGAGCTCGGTAGCATGGAGGCGACGATCCTCTGATTGATCGGCCCAGAGTCCACCCTTGACCCGAAAGCCTCTCCCGACCAGCGGTCCGATCCCCATGCGGAGCCCGTAGGATAGTCCCACCAGAGCCGTCGGAGGTCGTTGGTTGGTGGATACCCCAAACGGGCGACTGTATCTTGCCGCCTGGACACGACTGGTTGACCTCGCTGCCCGGGCTCGTTTCGAGGAAACTCTTGCCCTCGCAGACACGCTCCGTCAGCAATTCCCGGACCGCGCGAGCGCTCTGCTGCACGCTCAAGCGTGCCTGGCGTGTCTACTCGAAAGGGTCGATGAGGCTCTCGAGCACATGCATGAAGTCGTGGATCGAGGCTCGTGGTTGTCGCCACGCAATCTCGCTGATCCGGACCTCGATCCGCTACGTGGCTACAGCGACTTCGCAGCCGTGAGCGCGCTGATGGTGGACAGGTATGAAGGTGCGCTGGCGGCTGCACACGACGCTGCGACCAACGTCATCATTCTTGACCCCGAGAGGCGCCGGACACGCGTATCGGCGGTCGTATTGCACATGCGCGGGATCAGCGTATTGGAGACGGCCGCGGAGTGGCGGCCCACCACGGACGACGGGGTGCTTGCAGCCATCGTCGAGTCGACACTCCGCGACGGCGACGGCGCGCCCTGCTGGGATGACGACGAGCTTGCGGCTCGCGATGCGAGCCGTGCTGCCGCCCAGTTGAGCGGAATGGCTGGTGACTCGCCTCTAGTCTTGGCCGGTGGGTCTCAAGGGGCCGGACATGCCATACGGCTAGCCATCGACGGCTCGATCCCGGGTGTGATTGGTTTCTTAGCCATTGTCGGCGTGACACGCCTCGAACTCATCTCGTCCCAACTGCCCGCCGCCGCAGCGCGGGGTCTGCGGGGCTACATGGTGGCTGGCCAGCGGGACACAAGCGTGCTGGGCCCGGGGTTCCGCAGCTAATCCGGTTGGACGAACTTCGGCGAGGTGATTTCGAGTTCAGCCGAGGTGTTCGGGAGCGGCTTTGGAGCCGAAACCGTAGGCACACGAGTAGCCCGGTAATCACACTAGGTATCTAATTTGGT
>NZ_JAEKNS010000161.1:0-3105 GCF_016464765.1 Candidatus Aeolococcus gillhamiae
AGGTCAAGGTGGACGGGCTGTTCTCATAGCGTCGGATTATTCCACCCCGGTGCTTACATAGCGATTACAGTTTTGGAGTTCCACGGCTCGAGGTGAACCACCCTGGGTCTGATGGAGGCTCCACCAAACCCAGGCGATTCAGTCAACGAGGTGGACGTCAGCGGCGAGCGACCCGACTGATTTCGGCCCCGTTGCGTGCACGATGCTGGGACGTCTGCGAGCACCGCGGCGACGACATCACAATCGTCGTCCGGTACATCCCGTCCGGCGTACGCAGGGGGGACCAACGGCATGAGCGGCATCGAATCAACCACCTCCGTCGCCGTGCTCGGCCCGGGGGGCGTGGGCAGCCTGGTGGGAGCGCTTCTCGCCCATGAGGGTGTGCGGGTGGTGTGCCTGGCTCGCCAGGCCACGGTCGACCGCCTCCGGGCGCACGGCATCACGGTGCGCAGCGATCGCTTCGGCAGCTTCACCGTCCCGGTTGAGGCGGCGACACGTCTGCACGTGAGGGCTGACGCAGTGCTGGTCACCGTCAAGGCGCCGGACCTGCTCGCAGCACTCGACGCCGTACCACCCTCGGCACTCGGCGATGCGCTGGTCATTCCGTTCCTCAACGGTATCGAGCACGTCGCCACGTTGCGAGGGCGGTACTCGGCGGAGGCTGTCGTGCCGGCGACGATCCGAGTGGAGGCGACCCGCGTCGCAGTCGGACAGGTCGAGCACACCAGTCCGTTCGCGTCGGTGGAGTTTGCGGCGAGCGCCGCGAACGGCGACCGTGTCGGGCAGCTCGCTGCGCATTTGCGGGGTGCCGGGCTTGAGGTGAACGTTCGCACGGACGAGACAGCCATGCTGTGGGAGAAGCTTGCGTTCCTGGCCCCGCTGGCGATCTTGACCACCTACGCGGAGGCGCCGGCCGGTGCAGTGAGGACCGACTGCCGTGACGACCTGGTCGCCTGCATCCGCGAGGTCACCGAGGTCGCCAAAGCGAAGGGCGCGCACGTCGACGTCGATCGCCTGATCGCCGCCATCGATGGTGTACCGGCGAGCATGCGGTCGTCGATGCAGCGCGACGCCGCGGCCGGTCGTCCGACGGAGCTGGAAGCGATCGGCGGTGCAGTTGTGAGGGCCGCTGATCGAGCACGCGTACCGGTGCCGGTGACCCGGCGCTTGGTCGAGGCTCTGCGCGACCGGCAGCCCACTGTGAGCCCCTGACAGCTGAACAGCAGCCACCAGTTGACCGGATAGTGGTGGCGAATCCAAGCACCATGCCGATCTGCATCATCAACCAGTCACCCGTCTAAATCACACTGAGTGATGTGAGGTCGGTAACGATTGTACGTGTGCAGCCAGTCGGTCAAGGCCCGCGACCGAGCTGGTGATCGACACCACCCAGTCCCATCGTGCCCGCATGTCACGCGCGGCGGCCTGGCAGTCGCTCTGGTCGCCGCCCTCGTAGCGGCACGACGCGCCGCGGGTTGTCGACAGAGGATTGAATGTCCGGCTCGAGCGGCCCCGAGAAGGCCGCCGGCGGTGAGGAAGGATCAGCGTTGCACACGCCCTCGGGGACGGGCGGGTTCATGAGCCCGGCGGTGGTGCTGCCGCTCCAGCCTGACGAGGTGATTCGTGAGCCGCTGGACCGCCTCGCGCACCTCGGCGGCGAGCTGGTGGGTGGGGGGATCATCGATCGCTCCAGCCGCAGCCTCGACCTTGTCAACGCGACGCAAGAGGAAACGAGCCTCTCGCAGGAGCGCCTGGGTTTTCTTGGCCGTTTTGGTCGCGGCGGCCGGGCGCTGGTCAGCGGGAGGGTCGTCTGTCATCGCGACAGTGTCCGTCTTTCCCGCCGCAGAGGCGGGTGGATCACACGGAACCGGGGTTGTGTCGCATCTGCTCCACTTCGTCCCAGATTGGCCCGATTGCCCCGAGGCCAGCGGCGTATCGAGGTCGCCCCTGAGCGGCTCACAGGACTGACGCGTTCGGCGGGTTCGTGGCGTCCCTGGGCCTGTGTAACCCGCGGCGCGGTGAGCGAGGGGTAGAGGTCAGATCAGCAACTCCGGCGGGGCCGTGGAGCGGGTGATCGAGTCGAGAAAGCCGCGCGTCTGCTCGGAGTTCTCCACGGTGATGGGCTTGCCGCTGCGCATGTGCAGACCCCAAACCGACGCATCGTTTGCGAGGTCGTCAGGAGGGTCTACCCACTCGACAGCGTCGAGGTTGACCAGCTTTTTGATGCGCTTGTTGTTGATGCTGACGTCGTGGAACTCATGCAACTCCATCAGTTGGTCTCCTTCATCACGCGGGGTGGTCATGTGCTGATTGTCCTGCCACGCGTGGGTTGCCACACACGGCGGTCGATCACGGGCCGAATGCCCAGCTGCGCCATGCGACTACCCGCTGGGGTACCGCTTGAGATACATCGCGATCTTGTGAGGCCGAAGTGGTAGTTCTGGTCCTGCGCTTGTCGCTGGAGGGAGCGATCAGTGCCGGCAACCGCGGCACGTCCCTCCCTCCGCGACGGCCGAGGCCCCGTTGGCGATGGCGTGCTACGCCGGCCTTTCGGTGGAGCACGTCCCGTGAGGTCAAGCCTGCTCCCGAGGTCGTGCGCGAGCTGATGTCTCTGGTGGCGTGAGCAGCCCCGAGCTGATCCCTTGCCGGGACGAGCCGCGCCCTTCGGCGATTGTCGCGCGGCCCGGTGGGCGGGCGCTCGAGCTGCCTCGTGACGTAAGGGTCGACCGAGACCGCCGTATCGCCTTCGCCGGCACGTCTACTGAGCGAGGCCTCGGCAACTGCTCCGCGACATCGTCGAGCTGTGTCCGGACCATCCAGAAGGTGCTCAGCCCGAAACCGCGTGGCGCATCGCCTGTGAGGACGTGGCCATTGGGTAGAGGACGAGCGGCGCTTCGCGTCCCTGGAACTTGTCTAGCGTCCCGACCCGGACCCCTGAGCATCGTCTCTGGGTGAGCGCCTCTTCGCGCCGGTCGGAGGCGGAATCAGGTTGCTGGCCGCTCTCTCGCGGGAGATGAACGACCCGAGCTCCTGGATCGTGCTCATCAGCGGGGCGGGGAACACAACGGTGGTGTTCTTGTCGACGCCCATCTCAACCAGGGTCTG